>NZ_JBFODO010000055.1:25080-211200 GCF_040908365.1 Aeromonas sp. R2-4 | reverse complement strand
CTACTTTCCCGCTGCCGCTCGACTTGCATGTGTTAGGCCTGCCGCCAGCGTTCAATCTGAGCCATGATCAAACTCTTCAATTTAAGTTTGGTTGCCTGTTAAGGCGGCTCAATGAATTGCTGAATTAACTGCTGCAACATTAAGTTGCTTTGGTCACTTCATCAGACATTGAAAATCAAAAATTGTTTTTGATGCTCGATGCTGTGAGTGCCCACACAGATTGCTTGATTCAAATTGTTAAAGAGCGACGCAGCTTTTGCTGCTGCGGGAGTGGCATTCTACTCAACCGCCTTCTCGAGTCAAGCCTTATTTGCAAAGGCTTTTCGAGGTTATCGACGAGGTTGTTTGCGTTGCCGCTTGCCCTGTCGATGGAGGCGCATTATAGGGAACAGATTCTTTCTGGCAAGGCTAAATTCCATGTTTTTTTGATAAAACCGCACAACCGTTCAAACAACAAACAAAAAGAAGAAAGTTCGAGCTAAATCACACATTCTGGAGGCAGATGACAGGCAAGCCCCCTCTCAACTCATATAAGCCATTTCGGATTGTTGACGCGCCAGCCAAAGCTCCTCCATCTCCAACAAAGTTTGATAGATTTTCTCCGCCTGCTCTGGTCGGCTGAACAGATAGCCCTGTCCATACAAGTGGATGTCGGTCAGAGATCGCAGTACATCCAACTGAGCCTGTGTCTCAATACCTTCACACACCAGACTCTTGCCCAGCATGGATCCCATCCGACAAATATTGGCGACCAGTTCGGATGCCTCCATTGAGGTGTCAATGCCTTGTATAAAGGAGCGGTCGATCTTCACCTTGCTGACCGGTAACTTTTGCAGATAACTCAAAGATGAATAACCAGTCCCAAAATCGTCTAATGCCAGCAGTACCCCCTGCTGATTGAGATCCTGCATCAGTTGCAGCGAGTTCTTCACTTCGCGCATGGTGGTATCTTCCGTGACCTCCAAGACCAGGCTACGGGCAGGCAGGTGGTGCTCCATCAATGCCTTGGCCACCAGTTTGAGCAAATTACGCTGGTACATGCCTGGCGAGATATTCACACACATTTGCAGATCAACCATACCAAGCTGGTGCCACTGATAGAGCTGCTCGCAAGCTGTGTTCAGCACCCAGCTCCCAACCCGTTCGGCAAGCTGGAACTCCTCAGCTACCATGATCACTTCGTTTGGCGGAATGAAACCGAGTTCCGGATGCCGCCAGCGCAACAGAGCCTCGACAGCTTCGCAGCGGCCACTCTCTAGATTGACGATGGGTTGGTAATAGAGTTCCAGCGCATTGTGTTCCAGCGCCATGATCATGTCCGACGCCAGATGTTTGCGCCGCGCCGTCTCGTTGAGCAGGGAGTTATCGTAAATCACATAGGGAACATGGGTCTTGCGACTATGGAACAGGGCCTGTTCCGCACGACTCAGCAACTCCTGAGTCTTGTCGCTGTCCATCGGATAGAAGGCAATCCCGATCCCGACTTCAAGCCGGAAGGGATAGTTGTCATAGACGATATCTTGCTTCAGCGCATGCAGCAATCGCGCTACCAGCTCCCTGACCTGACGCAGATCACTGCTGCCACGCTGGATAATGGCAAATTGATCCCCCCCCAGACGTCCGCTCCACTCCCCCTCTTCACAGAGTACTCTGATCCGGGCAGCAAACTCACAAAGCAGATAATCACCGGTGTCATAGCCAAACTTGCTGTTGATATCCCTGAAGTCGTTGATGTCGACCAGCACCAGCCCAAACGGCACTTCCTGTGTGGCGTACAGCTCCATTCGCTCCAGCAAAGCAACCCGATTGGACAACCCGGTCAGCGGATCCCGTCTGGCCGCTCTGAAATGGCGACGCCCTTCATATATAAGTAGCATGCTGAGCAGCAGCACTGACATAACCAGACCGGAGACCATCAGCAACAAGGCATTGCGCAATTGGCCAAAATGGCGATCGTTCTCGGAATAGACGTTGATGTTCTTCTGCATCACAGAAGCGAGGGAGTAAGAGAGCGGCTCTTGCAGCGGGGCAAGGCGCATCATGATCTGCTGATAGTCAGATGCCCCGCTTTGCAACTTGATGATGTCGGGCTCTATTTGGCGAATATTGGTTTCAATCAGCTGCACCAGACGCAAGGTTTTCTGCTTGTCCTGCATGCTCTTGCGCAGCTGGCCGCTCAACAGGATGGGCGTTCTGCTCCAAAGAATGTCATAACGCAACATCAAGGCGTCATGATCAATCCCGCCATAGTGATAGACCTCTACCGCATTGAGGAAACGACCGAGCTCCAGCTGCAACTGCATCAGCGCCCAGGAGACATCATAGGTGTATTTCTCCATCGCTCTGGTCGCATTCTGGATTTGCATCAGGCAATAGAGGGTGCTCCCGGTAAACAACAGGATGGATACATACAGAATGACGAGCAGTGGCCACGCCCTAGTCTTTCCTTTCACCCCATGCTCCCGTGCTGTTTTTATCAGTGCTGAATGTCTATCAAATCCAGCTGCCAAATCATCATGTCGGTATATTCGGATCGCTTCAATTCCGGATATTGATCAAGAGGCAGCATAAACCAGACCGGCCCCTTGTCACGCACACGCATGACAGCGCCATTGTCTTCCCATGCAAGAATGGGCTCGTATTTGGCAACCTTGTCCCATTCAATGCGGACCTGGAAACTGTTCAGTGCCGTCAACGTAATGGTCTTGCCATCCGCACCGACTGCAGCCAATACATCGGCCAGTTTTGGGCCTCTGTAGGTGTGCGGCTTATCCACCCACGGGTTGCCTGTCACTATCTCATGTTGCGGCAGAGCCTGTAGTTTTGCCAGATCAAACAACACCTTGCCATCAACTTCGTCTGCCGACCTGATGTTGCCACCGACTTTCAGGATCACCGGCCCCGTCAGCGCCTCAGCAGCCATCACCGGCATGATGACCAATGAACACAGTAGTGTCAGCCAACCAAACATTTTCATATCTCCCCCAGATTTGCTGTCTCAACAGACTCAGTTTAGCCAGATATAAAAAAACGGCTCGCCTTGAGCGAGCCGTTTGTCAAACAGAGCAAGGGGGGATGATTACATCATGCCCATGCCACCCATGCCGCCCATGTCAGGCATGGCAGGGGTATCTTTCTTCGGCAGTTCGGTGACCATGCACTCGGTGGTGATCATCAGACCGGCGATGGAAGAGGCAAACTGCAGGGCGGAACGGGTTACCTTGGTCGGATCCAGGATGCCCATGGCCAGCATGTCGCCATACTGTTCGCTGTAAGCGTTGTAACCGAAGTTGCCTTCGCCGTTCTTCACTGCATTGGCAATGACGGAGGCTTCTTCACCGGCGTTGATGACGATTTGACGCAGCGGGGCTTCCATGGCGCGCAGGGCAACCTTGATACCGACGTTCTGGTCTTCGTTGTCACCGCGCAGACCAGCCAGTTTGGCTGCAACGCGAACCAGCGCAACACCACCACCTGCAACCACGCCTTCTTCAACCGCGGCGCGGGTAGCGTGCAGGGCATCTTCAACGCGGGCTTTCTTCTCTTTCATCTCGACTTCGGTGGCTGCGCCAACCTTGATCACGGCAACACCGCCAGCCAGCTTGGCTACGCGCTCTTGCAGCTTCTCACGATCGTAGTCGGAAGAGGTCTCTTCGATCTGCTGACGGATCTGAGCAACACGACCTTCGATCACACCGGCATCACCCACGCCATCGATGATGGTGGTGTTCTCTTTGGTGATGACGATGCGCTTGGCACGACCCAGATCTTCCAGCGTCGCTTTTTCCAGCTCCATGCCAACTTCTTCAGAGATGACGGTACCGCCAGTCAGTACGGCGATATCCTGCAGCATGGCCTTGCGACGGTCACCGAAGCCAGGCGCCTTGACGGCAGCCACTTTCACGATACCGCGCATGGTGTTGACCACCAGAGTGGCCAGGGCTTCGCCTTCTACGTCTTCGGCAACAATCAGCAGCGGCTTTCCAGCTTTGGCAACGCCTTCCAGCACCGGCAGCATTTCGCGGATGTTGGAGACTTTCTTGTCAACCAGCAGGATGAACGGGTCGTCCAGTTCAACGGAACCGGTCTCTTGCTTGTTGATGAAGTAGGGGGACAGGTAGCCGCGGTCGAACTGCATACCTTCAACAACTGCCAGCTCATCTTCCAGACCCTGACCATCTTCAACGGTGATGACGCCATCGCGACCCACTTTGTCCATGGCTTCGGCAATCAGCTTGCCCACTTTCTCGTCGGAGTTGGCGGAGATGGTGCCCACCTGAGCGATGGCATTGCTGTCAGCACAAGGCTGGGACAGCGCCTGCAGCTCGGCAACAGCAGCCACAACGGCTTTGTCGATACCGCGTTTCAGATCCATCGGGTTCATACCGGCGGCAACGGCTTTCAGACCTTCGTTGACGATAGCCTGAGCCAGAACGGTTGCAGTAGTGGTACCGTCACCGGCGGCATCGTTCGCCTTGGAAGCCACTTCCTTGACCATCTGGGCGCCCATGTTCTGGAACTTGTCTTCCAGCTCGATTTCGCGCGCAACAGAAACACCATCCTTAGTGATGGTCGGGGCGCCGAAGGACTTATCCAGCACCACGTTGCGGCCTTTCGGGCCCAGAGTCACCTTGACGGCATCAGCCAGGATGTTTACGCCTTCCAGCATCTTGATGCGGGCTTCGTTACCAAACTTAACGTCTTTAGCTGCCATTTTTCTTCAATCCTTAAATCAATTCGGGGAAAAGGAGGATGGATTACTCTTCGACAATCGCCAGGATGTCGGTTTCGGAGAGGATCAGGACGTCCTGACCATCCAGCTTCTCGGTCTTCACACCGTAGCCTTCGTTGAAGATAACTTTGTCACCAACCTTCACGGCCAGCGCTTTGACTTCGCCATTATCCAGGATGCGACCAGTCCCCACGGCAAGCACTTCACCACGGGTGGACTTCTGGGCCGCAGTACCAGTCAAGACGATACCGCCGGCAGATTTGGCTTCAGCTTCGATGCGCTTGATGATGACGCGGTCGTGCAGTGGACGAATTTTCATCGATAACTCTCCCAAAATGAGTCTCATTGTTGCTTTGAGGAATGGCCGTTCCAGGCCAAATTAGATATGTCCCTGATGTGGGGCAGAGTTGCTAACCCTTCAAGGGCAAATACAAAAAAAATTTTTTCACGTACTATAAACATCTTCGATGGTTCAGCCATGTCCGCACTCTGGAGCAAGGTCGGTTCAAGCCGCCCGGTTTCCATGCCAGAACCTTCAAAGCCAGCTGTAGAGACGAGCCCTTGACCCGCACCAACCCCATGTTGACAGCCCCTATTCCGGTCGTACTGCGCCAGATGACGGGCCCCATGATCTTCGGCATCATCGCCATTCTGGCCTTCAACCTGGTCGATACCTTCTTTATCGGTATGCTGGGCACCGAAGCTCTGGCCGCCATCAGCTTTACCTTTCCCGTCACTTTTGTGGTTACCTCGCTGGCGATGGGATTGGGCGCCGGATTGTCAGCGGTGATCGGTCATACCCTGGGGCAGGGCAAGCACGATGAGGCAGCCCATCTCGCCACCGACAGTCTGTTTCTGGCGGTGATCATGGTGGCCCTGCTCTCCGCGGGGGGCGCTCTCACCATCAAGCCTCTGTTTACCCTGTTGGGCGCCAGTGCCGAGCTTATCTCCCTCATCCATGACTACATGCTGATCTGGTATCTCACCGTCCCCATGCTGGTGCTGCCCATGGTGGGCAATGCCGCCATCCGGGCGACCGGCGATACCAAAACCCCCAGTCTGGTGATGGCAGTAGCCGGGTTGGTCAACGGGGTACTGGATCCTCTGTTGATCTTCGGCATCGGCCCCTTTCCCGAATGGGGGATCCGTGGGGCCGCCATCGCGACTTCTATCTCCTGGTTGATGGCGATGCTGGTCAGCCTCTATATCCTGCGTCATCGGGAGGGCTTGCTGCTGTGGTGCCTCTCACCGCGGGCCCGGTTGCTGTCCCACTGGCGGGCGTTACTCCATGTCGCCGTCCCAGCCTCTTTTACCAATATGCTCAACCCCCTGGCCAATGCGGTGCTGATGACGATCTTTGCAGGACTGGGTACCGAGGTGGTGGCCGCTTACGGCGCCGCGTCGCGGGTCGAGGCGCTGCTGCTGATTGTGATGATGGCCCTAGCCTCCGTACTGGCCCCTTTCATCTCGCAAAACTGCGGCGCTGGCAATCCGGCCCGGGCCAAAGCCGCACTTCAGAGCAGCATGCGCTTTGCACTACTGTTCCAGCTCGCCATCTATGGCCTGACCTGGCTACTGGCGCCACTCATCGCCAACCTGTTCAGCGATCATCCGCAGGTCATTCGCCTCATCATTCTCTATCTGCATCTGGTGCCGATCGGTTACGGCTTTCAGGGCATGGTGATGCTGTTGGCCTCGGCACTCAATGGCGTGAGGGCATCCAGTATCTCGTTCTTGTTCAACGGATTGCGACTGTTTGGTTTTCTGTTGCCAGGAGCCTGGCTGGGGGCAAAGCTGGGGGGAGAACAGGGGATCTATCTAGGAATACTGCTGGCCAATCTGGCGGCGGGCACCCTCGCGTGGTGGTATGCCCGACACCGCTTCGAGGCGCTGTGCCATCAGGGCAAACCCTGATTCAGTCACTCGCCTCGGGTTTTCGTCTCGTCGATTACTCTTTACGCTCACTCTTTGCGCTCAAATTCGCCTTCGATGGTGGCGCCGCCCTGCTTGGCGTTCCCCAGATGATCATCGGACGGTGCGTTGCCAAAAGGCGATTGAGTACGCTGGAAGCCACCCATCTGCATCCGGAACTGGCTGCTGCCGATCAGCTTGTCAGCCAGTTTGTTACGCAGCCAGGGTTGCAGCAACAGCACACCGAAAATGTCGGTCACGAAACCCGGGATAATCAGCAGCAAACCGGCCAACGCCAGCATCATGCCCCCCATCACCTCGCGGCCCGGCATCTCGCCCATCTGCATCTTTTGCTGGGCGCTGAACAGGGTCTTGATCCCTTCACTGCGCACCAGCGAGGAGCCCAATACCGCAGTCAGGATGAGCAAGCCGACAGTCGGCAGCGCCCCGATTACCGAGCCGACCTCGATCATCACGGTGAGCTCCAGCACAACCAGACCCACCAACAACAAAAACAACTTGCCCATATCCACTCCAGCACCGGTAAATTGAGAAAAAGTGGCGCCCATCCAACGATGGTCAGAGGCGATTTTGCCGCCCCGTCATCACCACTTTCTGCCCTGAATAAATGGGGGCAGCCCCCCTCTTTTCAAGTTGGTCAACTGACTCCTACGTCATCAGCAATCTAAAAAACCAGCAAAAAGTCACAAAAATTTATAAAAATCATAATGATAAAAACTTCATAACATATGTGTACTTTCCTCAAAGTAATTTGAAAATGTCGCAAATTTAGTGATCCACCTCTAATAACCGATACCTCAATTGGAGTAGTATATTGATTAGTTTTTCGGGAGGTCATTCTCCCAACCGCCCCACTCGATGTGTGGTGCTTCAGGATGAGCTGTGCGCAAGGAACTCGCGACCACTCGGTGAGGATTTTTCCATTTATCTGATTTCTGAGGCATTACAATGAGCGACATCAAGAACGTCCGCATTGAAGAAGACCTGCTGGGCACCAAAGAAGTTTCCAATGATCTCTACTACGGTGTGCACACCCTGCGCGCTGTCGAGAACTTCAAGATCAGCTCTCAGAAGATTTCTGACGTTCCGGAATTCGTCCGCGGTATGGTGCTGACCAAGAAGGCCGCTGCGCTGGCAAACGGTGAATTGGGTACCATCCGTCCTGAAATTGCTGACAAGATCGTAGAAGCCTGCGACCTGATGCTGAACACCGGCAAATGCTTCGACCAGTTTCCGGTCGACGTTTACCAGGGTGGTGCCGGCACTTCCGTCAATATGAACACCAACGAAGTACTGGCCAACATCGCCCTGGAAATCATGGGTCTGGAGAAAGGCCGTTACGACGTCATCAACCCGAACGACCACGTCAACAAGTGCCAGTCCACCAACGATGCCTACCCGACCGGTTTCCGCGTTGCTGTGGTCAACAGCACCGACGTGACTCTGCACGCGCTGGAGCACCTGATCGCGGCATTCGATGCCAAAGCGAAAGAGTTCAAAAACATCCTGAAGATGGGTCGTACCCAGCTGCAAGATGCAGTTCCGATGACCCTGGGTCAGGAGTTCCACGCGTTCGCAGTGACCCTGCGTGAAGAGATCAAGTCCATCAAGCGTTGCCAGGAGCTGCTGCTGGAAGTGAACTTGGGCGCGACCGCCATCGGTACCGGTCTGAACACTCCGCCCGAGTACTCTGCACTGGCCATCAAGCGTCTGGCCGAGATCACCGGTCGTGCCTATGTGCCGGCAGAAGACCTGATCGAAGCGACCTCAGACTGTGGTGCCTACGTCATGCTGCACGGCGCCATCAAGCGTCTGGCCATGAAGCTGTCCAAGATCTGTAATGACCTGCGTCTGCTCTCCTCCGGCCCGCGCACCGCACTGAAAGAGATCAACCTGCCGGAAATGCAGGCGGGTTCCTCCATCATGCCGGCCAAGGTCAACCCGGTTATCCCGGAAGTGGTCAACCAATCCTGCTTCAAGGTATTCGGTAACGACATCACCATCACCTTCGCCGCCGAAGCCGGTCAGCTGCAGCTGAACGTCATGGAGCCGGTGATTGGTCAGGCGATGTTCGAATCCCTGAGCCTGATGGAAAAAGCCTGTATTTCCCTGCGCGAGAAGTGCGTGGAAGGTATCACCGCCAACCCGGAAATCTGCATGAATCACGTGCTGAACTCCATCGGTATCGTGACCTACCTGAACCCCTTCATCGGCCACCACGAAGGGGATATCGTCGGCAAGATCTGTGCCCAGACCGGCAAGAACGTCCGCGAAGTCGTTCTTGAGCGTGGCCTGCTGAGCGCCGAGCAGCTGGACGAAATTCTCTCCATCGAGAACCTGATGAACCCGCAATACAAAGCCAAGCGTTTCACCCGCGAAGCTGCCGTATAAGCGAGTGTGGGCCGGGATCTTCCCGGCCCATAAAGTCAGTTCCCGATTGGTCTTTATCCCCAGCCCGATCGGGAATTGGCTTTTTGCCAAATAAAAACCAAAAACTAAAAAATGGAGTTATCGCTATGATTGGAATCGAGTTACTTGTCGTGCTCGCCGCTATCTATCTGGGGGCCCGGATAGGCAGCATCGGCATCGGCTTTGCCGGTGGTCTGGGGGTACTGGTATTGACGTGGGGTCTGGGCATGCCCATCCCGAGCGATCAACTGGTCAGCTACATCCCTTGGGATGTGATCATGATCATCGCGTCCGTCATCTGCGCCATCGCCTGTATGCAACTGGCTGGCGGGATGGACTACCTGGTCTTCCTGGCAGAAAAAGCGCTGCGCAAGAACCCCAAATACATCACCTTCGCCGCCCCGGTGGTCACCTACCTGATGACCATGCTGGCCGGTACCGGTCATACCGCCTTCTCCACCCTGCCGGTGATCGCTGAAGTGGCCAAAGAGCAAGGGATCCGCCCATCCCGTCCGCTCTCCATCGCGGTTGTCGCCTCCCAGATCGCCATCACAGCGTCCCCGATCTCTGCCGCTGTGGTTGCCTTCTCCGGCATGCTCGAGCCGTTTGGTGTTGACTACCTGACCCTGCTGGCCATCTGCATCCCCTCTACCTTCCTGGCCTGTATCCTGGGCGCCTTCATTGCCAACATGATGGGCAAACCGCTGGATCAGGACGAAGTCTATCTGGAGCGTAAAGCCAAGGGTCTGATCAAACTGCGTGGTACTACCAAGCTCGAGATCAAACCGTACGCCAAGCTGTCGGTCTGGATCTTCATCGCCGCCATCGTTGCTGTCATGGCTTATGCCACTGCCATCTCCGGTAAAGTGGGCCTGATCACCAACCCTCCGATCCCCCGTGACGGCGCCATCATGGGCATCATGCTGGCCGCGGCCACCATCATGACTCTGGTGTGCAAACTGGACGCTACTCAGGTCACCAACATGCCGACCTTCAAGTCCGGTATGTCCGCCTGTATCTGCGTACTGGGTGTGGCCTGGCTGGGTAACGTCTTCGTGAAAGGCAACATGGACACCATCCAGCTGATCGCTGGCGACCTGCTGAACCAGTACTCCTGGCTGCTGGCCGTGGTGCTGTTCTTCGCTGCCATGCTGCTCTATTCACAAGGCGCCACCACCAAAGCGTTGATGCCTGCCGCACTGGCACTGGGTGTCAGCCCGCTGACTGCGATTGCCTCCTTCGCAGCCGTGAGCGCCCTGTTCGTACTGCCAACCTACCCGACCCTGCTGGCCGCGGTAGAGATGGACGACACCGGCTCCACCCGTATCGGTAAGGCGGTCTTCAACCACCCCTTCTTCGTACCGGGCACCGCCACCATCGCCATCGCCGTGGCGCTGGGCTTCTTCTTCGGCGGCATCCTGCTGTAATCCTATCGTCTGCCGATTACCAAACAAAAATCCCCGCCAGTTGGCGGGGATTTTTTTATCTCTTTACTCTGTACTTGGCTTGGCTGTCTGGCAGCGAGAGACCTGACGTATTATCCGGATGGCTCAACCACGGCGACAGCAGACACCACAACAGCGTGCCAGCGGCGCTATAACCACCGCTGCCGGATTGCCGGAGTAGTAGGCCACCATGGTACTCAGCACCACGCCAGAAGGCGGGATCCTTCGGATCAGACCGGATCCAGGGTATCCAGCGGCCAGCGCGGCACGGCTTTGACCACCAGCGGCTCAAACACGCCCGCTTTCAGGCGCTGCATACCGGCATAGGCAATCATGGCGCCGTTATCGGTGCAATATTCAGTGCGCGGATAGAACACCTCGCCCTTGAGGCTCTCCATCAGCTCGGCCAGCTGGGCACGCAGATGACGGTTGGCACTGACACCACCGGCGACCACCAGACGCTTAAGACCGGTCTCTTTCAAAGCACGACGGCACTTGATGGCCAGGGTATCAACAACTGCATCTTCAAACGCCCGAGCGATATCGGCACGGGTCTGCTCATCATCGCCATTGGCGGCGATGGTGTTGGCGGTGAAGGTCTTAAGGCCGGAGAAGCTCATGTCGAGCCCGGGACGATCTGTCATCGGACGGGGGAAGTGGAAGCGCCCGGTGGTGCCCTTCTCGGCCAGACGGGAGAGCAGCGGACCACCCGGATAGTCCAGCCCCATCAGCTTGGCGGTCTTGTCGAACGCTTCGCCAGCGGCATCATCGATGGATTCGCCCAACAGCTGATAGCTGCCGATACCGTCGACTCGTACCAGCATGGAGTGACCACCAGAGACCAGCAGCGCCACGAAGGGGAACTCGGGAGCTTTCTCTTCCAGCATGGGAGCCAGCAGGTGGCCTTCCATATGGTGGACGGCGATAGCAGGCTTGTTCCATGCCATCGCCAGCGAACGACCAATAGTGGCCCCCACCAGAATGGCGCCAACCAAACCCGGACCCGCGGTATACGCGATGCCGTCGATGTCATCTTTGCCCAGTCCCGCCTCTTGCAATGCGGCCTGGATCAACGGGATCGTCTTGCGAACATGATCCCGGCTGGCGAGTTCGGGGACGACGCCCCCGTAGTCCGCATGCAGCTTGACCTGGCTGTATAACTGATGGGAAAGGATCCCTTTTTGATCGTCGAAGATCGCGATCCCGGTTTCGTCACAGGATGTCTCTATGCCCAATACACGCATTGCTAAAAAATTTCACTGCTAAAATGAGACGGCTATGGTAACCTTCGCGGGTTTTTTAAACCAGAGCGATCTCTGCGGGTTTACTTTCATTCCCTGTCCAGAGTATAATTTCGCACCATTTTAAGACATGCTGATCGATTGAAGGTCAGCTAACAATTTATCACTGAGGTGAAAGGCACATGCCAGTAATCAAAGTCCGTGAAAATGAGCCGTTTGACGTTGCTCTGCGTCGTTTCAAGCGTTCTTGCGAAAAAGCCGGTATCCTGTCCGAAGTTCGTAGCCGTGAGTTCTACGAGAAGCCGACTACCATTCGTAAGCGCGCCAAAGCGTCTGCTGTCAAGCGTCACGCCAAGAAGCTGTCTCGCGAAAACGCACGTCGTATCCGCCTGTACTAATCGGGAGATATTGCCGTGTCTCTGAAGGATCAACTCAAGGATCAGCAAAAACTCGCCATGCTTGCCAAAGATAAGGCACGTCTGGGAGCGATCCGCTTGTTGATGGCAGAAATCAAGCAACGTGAAGTCGATACCCGTATCGAGCTGAATGATGAGGATATCCTCGCTGTCGTGACCAAAATGGTCAAACAGCGCCGCGATTCCATCAGCCAATTTGAAGCTGCCGGTCGCCAGGATCTCGCCGACAAAGAGTCCGCCGAGATCGTTGTGTTGCAGGAATTCCTGCCGCAACAGCTGACCGCAGATGAAATTGCCGCCCTGATCGAGCAAGCCATCACTGAAAGTGGTGCTGCCATCATGGCTGATATGGGCAAGGTCATGGCTGTCTTGAAGCCGAAAATTCAGGGGCGTGCCGATGTCGGCGCCGTCAGTGCTCAGGTGAAAACCCGCTTGGCGTAACAGGCAACTCTCTTGTTTGGTCGAAGAAGCCGTGCTTCCCTTGGAATGCGCGGCTTTTTTATTTTCTCCGCAATGAAACAGGACGGTTATGGCAGGCAGGATCCCCCAATCCTTTATCGACGATCTGCTCGTACGCACAGACATAGTCGAGCTGATCGACTCGCGAGTGCGGCTGAAAAAAGCCGGTAAGAACTACCAGGCTTGCTGCCCTTTTCATAACGAAAAAAGCCCCTCTTTTACCGTCAGCCAGGAGAAGCAGTTCTACCACTGTTTCGGTTGTGGCGCCCACGGCAATGCCATCGGCTTTGTCATGGAGTACGACGGTCTCGAATTTCCCGATGCCATCGAAGAGCTCGCCAGCATGCAGGGCATGCAGGTGCCTCGCGAGCAGAGCATCGGCGGCTCGGCCAATAGCCAGCCCGCAGTCAGCAAGGATCTGTTCGAGCTGATGAACCAGATAGCCCGCTTCTACGAGAGCAATCTCAAGAGTGCCCCCCACGCGGTGGAGTACCTCAAGGGACGTGGCCTGACCGGCGAAGTAGTCAAGCGCTTCAACATCGGTTATGCACCCAGCGACTGGGATCAGGTGCGCCGCCGCTTTGGTGCCAGCCGGGATCACGAGCAGTTGCTTATCTCGGGCGGCATGCTGATCACCCGTGACAATGGCCCGGGCAGTTATGACCGTTTCCGCGATCGCATCATGTTCCCGATCCGCGACAAGCGTGGCCGGGTTATCGGTTTCGGTGGCAGGGTGCTGGGTGATGGCACCCCCAAGTACCTGAACTCGCCGGAAACCCCCATCTTCCATAAAGGGCGGGAGCTGTTCGGTCTCTACGAGGTGAAGCAGGCACACAAGGATCCACGCAGGATCCTGGTGGTGGAAGGCTACATGGATGTGGTGGCACTCGGTCAGTACGACATCGACTATGCGGTGGCGGCGCTGGGTACTGCAACGACCAGCGACCATATCCACACCCTGTTTCGCACCACCGCCGAGGTGGTCTGCTGTTACGACGGCGACAATGCTGGTCGTGAAGCCGCGTGGCGCGCGCTGGATAATGCCCTCCCTCATCTGCAGGATGGCCGCGAGCTGAAGTTCGTGTTCCTGCCCGATGGCGAGGATCCCGACTCGTTGGTACGCCAGATCGGCAAGGAGGGCTTTGAAGCCCTGCTCGATGAAGCCCAGCCGTTCGCCGACTTCATGTTCGAGCGTCTCGGCCGGGATGCGGCGCTCTCCGGTGAGGCAGGCAAGTTCGAAGTGGCCAACAAGGCCGCCGAGCTTATTCGTCGCGTACCGGAAGGGTTTACCCGCGAAGGGCTGATCACTCGTCTCTCCAGCATGATGCGTTGGGGTGAGAACAAACAGCGCATCGCCGAGCTCTTTGCCCGCAACAGTCAGCCCAAGGCCGAGGTCAACAAACCCAAGGCAGCCAAGCTGACCCCACTGCGGCGTGCGCTGGCACTGATGGTGCAATATCCGGCAGTAACGGCTGAGCTTCCCCCCATGCCGGAATTGGCCGGACTACGCGTACAGGGCATCAAGTTCCTGCTGCAACTGCACCAGCAGATCCTGGCACAGCCTAGTATCACAACCGGTATCCTGCTGGAACACTGGCGTGGTACCAAGGAGGGAGAGATCCTTGCTCAGCTGGCCATGCACGACCTGTTCGAGGAGATCAAACTCGATCAGGAGCCGGATATTCTGGGAGAATTGCAGGACACCTTCGTCGGCTTCATCAACCAGTTTCTGAAACAGCGGATCGAAGAATTGCAGGCCAAAGTGGCTCAGGAAGGACTAAGCTCCGAAGAAACCCAAGAGCTGATGATGCTGATAAGAGAGGTGCAAATTGAGAAAAGAAATGAAAGTGGGGCTTGATATTTGAGTGATTAGTCCCAATATGGATAGCGTTGCCCGAATCGACGGGATGAAAAGCAAAAATTTTATAACCGCCTGGCCCCGACAATACTGCGGGCAGGGGTTTCTCATGACCGACGCCGCAACCAGACATAGCATGTCTGGCGGTTTTCTATTAGAATTGGCTATTTGCGCAGCAGCGCACTGTACGCGCAACCTAGCAACACCAACCGGATGAGTTCTATGGAGCAAACCCCGCAGTCTCAGCTTAAACTCCTCGTTGCCAAAGGTAAAGAACAGGGCTACCTGACCTATGCCGAGGTGAACGATCACCTCCCGCAAGACATTGTCGATTCAGACCAGATCGAAGACATCATTCAGATGATCAACGATATGGGCATTCAAGTGGTTGAAAACGCTCCGGATGCCGATGACCTTATCATGGCTGAAGGTGGTACCGCCGATGAGGACGCTGCCGAAGCAGCGGCCCAGGCTCTGGCATCTGTTGAATCTGAGATTGGTCGCACGACCGATCCCGTCCGCATGTACATGCGGGAAATGGGTACCGTCGAACTGCTGACCCGTGAAGGCGAAATCGACATCGCCAAGCGGATCGAAGACGGTATCAACCAGGTACAAAGCTCCGTAGCCGAGTACCCTGAAGCAATTACTTACCTGCTCGAACAGTACGACAAGTA
Source organism: Aeromonas sp. R2-4 (assembly GCF_040908365.1). Lineage (NCBI taxonomy): Bacteria > Pseudomonadati > Pseudomonadota > Gammaproteobacteria > Aeromonadales > Aeromonadaceae > Aeromonas > Aeromonas sp. R2-4. The sequence continues at coordinate 196,031 of NZ_JBFODO010000055.1, read as the reverse complement.
CGAAGCCGAGCAGCTGCGTCTCTCTGACATCATCTCTGGCTTTATTGACCCGAACGAAACTGAAGATATGGCGCCTACCGCCACGCATATCGGTTCCGAACTCGGCGAAGACGATCTGGCCGACGAAGATGAAGAAGACGAAGAAGACGAAGACGAAGATGGCGACAGCTCTGACGACGACGGTGACGGAGGTCCAGATCCGGAAGTCGCTCGCGAGAAGTTTGGCGAACTGCGTGCCCAGTATGAAGTGACCCGCCTCTCCATTCAGAAGAATGGTCGCGCGCACGAAGATACCCAGGCCGCCATCGCCCAGCTGGCCGATGTATTCCGCCAATTCCGCCTGATGCCCAAGCAGTTCGATCGCTTGGTTAACAACATGCGTGAAATGATGGAGCGCGTCCGCGTGCAGGAACGCATCATCATGAAGCTCTGCGTTGAGCAGGCCAAGATGCCGAAGAAAACCTTCGTCGCGGCCTTCACCAACAACGAGTGTGAAACTGCCTGGTTCGAATACCAGAAGCAGGCTGGCAAAGCCTGGTCTCCCCGTCTGGTTGAAATGGACGAGGATATTCAGCGCGCCATCGGCAAGCTGCAGCAGATTGAAGAAGAGACCGGTCTGTCGATTGCCCAGATCAAGGATATCAACCGCCGCATGAGCATCGGTGAGGCCAAGGCCCGCCGTGCGAAGAAAGAGATGGTTGAGGCCAACTTGCGTCTGGTTATCTCTATCGCCAAGAAGTACACCAACCGCGGTCTGCAGTTCCTGGATCTGATCCAGGAGGGCAACATCGGTCTGATGAAGGCGGTAGACAAGTTTGAATACCGTCGTGGCTACAAGTTCTCAACCTATGCCACCTGGTGGATCCGTCAGGCGATTACCCGCTCCATCGCGGATCAGGCCCGTACCATCCGTATCCCGGTACACATGATCGAGACCATCAACAAGCTCAACCGTATCTCCCGTCAGATGCTGCAGGAGATGGGTCGTGAACCGAACCCGGAAGAGCTGGCGATGCGCATGGGCATGCCGGAAGACAAGATCCGCAAGGTACTGAAAATCGCCAAAGAGCCTATCTCCATGGAGACGCCCATCGGTGATGATGAAGATTCCCACTTGGGCGACTTTATCGAAGATACCACCCTGGCTCTGCCTGCAGATGCGGCGACCAGCGAAAGCCTGCGCAATGCCACCCGCGAAGTGCTGGCTGGTCTGACAGCTCGCGAAGCCAAGGTACTGCGGATGCGTTTCGGTATCGACATGAACACTGACCACACCCTCGAGGAGGTGGGCAAGCAGTTCGACGTTACCCGTGAGCGTATTCGTCAGATCGAAGCCAAGGCACTGCGCAAACTGCGCCACCCGAGCCGCTCGGAAGTGCTGCGCAGCTTCTTGGACGAATAGTCCTGACCCTGTGTCAAACTGCTCTGCCAAAGCCCCGCCATGCGGGGCTTTGTTTTGTCTGGCATTTACCCTTGCGACCCGCTTTGCACCCTCTATCGACCTGGACAATTAGTCGCCAAGTGGTTGATATGCCTATAGACTGCCCTTTCCTCTTCCCCTATAATCCACGCCGCTAAACGCACAATTTGGCCCCTTAGCTCAGTTGGTCAGAGCAGTCGACTCATAATCGATTGGTCGTGGGTTCAAGTCCCCCAGGGGCCACCAAATTAGAAAAGGCCGCTCATCATGAGCGGCCTTTTTGCATCTGCTGATCGGGCAATGTCCCGTGATAAGCTCGATGAGGTCATAGAAAAGACCCGCCATGGGCGGGTCTGGGCAGGGTCCGGATCAGGCGCCTCACTCAGTGACAAGGAGCCTAATGCTGAGCCTCAGGTTTGCTCGTTGCTGCCGCTCTGGATGGACGAGCGACGCCCGATGGCAGGCAGCATCCGGGTAACCAGATTGCTGCGCTGACGCCAGGAGGTGAAGACGATGGCCAGCAGGTGCAGACCTATCAGCCCCTGTAGCGCCACCACGCACCACTCATGCCACTCGTCAGCCCCCAGTTCAAATCCCGTCTCGGTATTTTGAAACCAGCCGCTGCCAGCGGTCGCCAGCACAACCAGCCAGAGCGCCCACACGGCCAGCTTGCCGCTGCCGTGATGACCCGGTGCCGGAGGCTGCCGCTCACGCATCTCGCGCGCCTGCTGGCGAAAATCCTCACCACTGGGGATGAGGGCACCAAGGCGGGCATAGCCACGGGCAAAAGTGAGCCCCCAGAGCAGACGCAAGGAGACCAGCCCAATGGCGCCGTAACCCAGCCACTCGTGCCACTCCTCGCCCGCTTCGTTAACCCAGAGATTGCTGATGCAGACCACCACCAAGCCCCAGTGGGTCAGGCGAACCAGCGGATCCCAGCGAAAGGGCTCACCCTTTTTGCTTGGCATATTTGTGGTACTCCTTCTTCAGGTCGTTGACCTTGGCCAGATGTTCGCGCGCCTTGGCCTCATCACCCGCCTTGAGTGCGGCCAGGCTGGCGTCCAGCTCGGTCTGTACCTCGTTCATCCCTTCAAGGAATTTCTCTTTCTTGGCGGCCGGCATGTTCTTCTGCTTGGCCACATCCAGCTGGGCCTTCATCTCGTTGATGTGCTTCTCCATGGTGGCTGCATCATCAGCCTTGACGGCCTGCTTGTAGTTGAAGCCAATCTTCTTCATCGGCTGTTCCAGATCACCCGCCACGGCAGGCAGGGTCATCAGGCCAAACATCAGGGGCAACAGCAGGGGGCGGACGGTTTTCAACATGGGATTTCCTTATATAACGACATGCTCGAATTGTTAGGGGTACTTATGAATCCAAACAAGAATTCATCACCAGCATGATGCCATGACTCATGGTGAAACGTTTGTGAAAAATGCTGTTTTTTGTGGCAAATAGTGACAGATATGCCGCGCTTGTTTGCGCTTGGTAACTGACTGAACGCCGGTGACGCGCACCATGAGGATGGTTGAAAGCGGTAAACAGGGACAAAAAACCCCGCCGTAGCGGGGTCTGAATCAGCTGGCCATTTGCTGGCGTCAGTTACTCCTGTTCGCGAGCAATGGCGCGCCAGCCGATATCCTTGCGGTAGAAGACGCCATCCCACTTGATGCGGCCAGCGAGCTGATAGGCACGCTGCTGGGCTTCTGCCACAGTGTGGCCCAGCGCCGTGGCGCACAACACGCGGCCGCCAGCGGTCAGGCTGGTATCGCCCTCCAGGCGGGTACCGGCATGGAACACCTTCTCGCCCGCCACTTCATCCACCGGCAAGCCGCTGATGGGGTGGTTGGTGCTGTAATCGCCGGGATAGCCTCCCGCCGCCAACACCACGCCGATAGCGGCGCGGGGATCATAGATGGCCTCTTTCTGATCCAGCTTGCCTGCGCAAGCCGCCAGACAGAGCTCTACCAGATCGGACTGCATCCGCAGCATGATGGGCTGGGTCTCGGGATCGCCGAAACGGCAGTTGAACTCGATCACCTTGGGATTGCCTGCGCCGTCGATCATCAGACCGGCGTAGAGGAAACCGGTGTAGACGTTGCCCTCGGCCGCCATGCCGCGCACAGTCGGCATGATCACCTGCTCCATCACGCGTCGATGTACCTCGGCGGTCACTACAGGCGCCGGGGAGTAAGCCCCCATACCGCCGGTGTTGAGGCCGGTATCACCGTCGCCAACCCGCTTGTGATCCTGACTGGTGGCCATCGGCAGCACGTGCTCGCCATCGACCATGACGATGAAGCTGGCCTCTTCCCCCTCCAGAAACTCCTCAATCACCACCCGGGAACCCGCTTCGCCAAAGGCATTGCCGGAGAGCATGTCGCGCACCGCATCTTCCGCCTCCTGCAAGGTCATGGCGACAATCACCCCCTTGCCCGCCGCCAGACCATCGGCCTTGATGACGATGGGGGCGCCCTTCTCGCGCAAGTAGGCGAGTGCTGGCTCCACTTCGGTGAAGTTCTGGTACTCGGCAGTCGGGATGGCGTGACGGGCCAGGAAATCCTTGGTGAAAGCCTTGGAGCCTTCCAGCTGGGCAGCGGCAGCGGTCGGGCCAAAGATGGGCTGACCGGCGGCGCGGAAGGCATCCACCACCCCTTTCACCAGCGGCGCTTCCGGCCCGACGATGGTGAGGCCGACCTGCTTCTCTTTGGCGAAGGCCAGCAGCCCTTCGATATCGGTCGCCTCGATGGCGACGTTCTCGACACCCGGCTCAAGCTGGGTGCCCGCATTGCCCGGCGCCACAAAAACGTGGCGTACCAGCGGGGAGTGTTTGGCCTTCCAGGCCAGGGCGTGTTCGCGGCCACCGTTGCCAATGATCAGTACTTTCATCGTATCGCTCGCTTCTATTTGTGGTCACTGGACGGCCACCCGGGCCGTCAGTCAGTGGAAATAGTCAGTTGAAAAGAGACAACAAAAGGGCCGCCATCGGCAGCCCCTGACCCATCAATGACGGAAATGGCGCATGTTGGTGAAGACCATGCACATACCGTGCTCGTCGGCGGCGTCGATCACCTCCTGATCGCGCATCGAGCCACCCGGCTGGATCACGCAGGAGATACCGGCCTGCGCGGCAGCATCGATACCGTCGCGGAACGGGAAGAAGGCATCGGAGGCCATCACGGAGCCCGCCACGGTCAGCCCTTCGTCCGCCGCCTTGATACCGGCGATTTTGGCCGAATAAACACGGCTCATCTGGCCTGCGCCGACGCCGATGGTCTGGCCATCTTTGGCGTAGACGATGGCGTTGGATTTGACGAACTTGGCCACTTTCCAGCAGAACAGCAGATCTTGCAGCTCTGCCTCGGTCGGCTGGCGCTTGCTGACCACGGTCAGATCACCCAGCGTCACCATGCCGAGATCCCGCTCCTGTACCAGCAGGCCGCCGTTGACGCGCTTGAGGTCAAAGCCTTGCGCCGGTGCCGTCCACTGACCGCATTCGAGCAGACGCACGTTCTGCTTGGCAGCGACCGCATCGCGGGCCTCCTGGCTGACGGTGGGGGCGATGATCACTTCGACAAACTGGCGGGCCACGATGGCTGCGGCAGTGGCACCATCCAGCTCACGGTTGAAGGCGATGATGCCGCCGAAGGCAGAGGTGGGGTCGGTCTGGTAGGCGCGATCGTAGGCACTCAGCAGGTCGTTACCGATGGCTACACCGCAGGGGTTGGCATGCTTGACGATGACGCAGGCCGGCTCGTCGAACTCCTTAACACACTCCAGCGCAGCATCGGTATCGGCGATGTTGTTGTAGGAGAGCGCCTTGCCCTGCAGCTGGATAGCGCTGGAGACAGAACCCGGAGCGGCATGCTCTTCGGCGTAGAAGGCGGCAGCCTGATGGCTGTTTTCGCCGTAACGCATGTCCTGCTTCTTGATGAACTGGCTGTTGAAGGTGCGCGGGAAGCGGGACTCCTCGTCACCCTCCTTGTTGTCACCGTAAGAAGGAACCATGGTGCCGAAGTAGTTGGCGATCATACCGTCGTAGGCAGCAGTGTGCTCGAAGGCGGCGATGGCCAGATCGAAACGGGTCGCCAGTTTCAGGCTGTTGCCGTTGGCATCCATTTCGCGAATAACCCGATCATAGTCGGCAGCTTTGACGACGATGGCGACATCTTTATGGTTTTTGGCGGCAGAACGCACCATGGTCGGGCCGCCGATGTCGATGTTCTCGACCGCATCCGCCAGGGTGCAGCCCGCTTTGGCCACGGTGGCAGCAAAGGGGTAGAGGTTGACGACAACCATGTCGATGGGGGAGATAGCGTGCTGGGCCATGATGGCGTCATCCTGATCCCGACGGCCGAGGATGCCGCCATGAACCTTGGGATGCAGGGTCTTGACCCGGCCATCCATCATTTCAGGGAAACCCGTGTAGTCGGAGACCTCGGTCACCGGCAGACCCGCCTCGCCAAGCAGCTTGGCGGTACCGCCCGTGGAGAGCAGGGCAACACCACGCTCGTTGAGTGCCTTGGCAAATTCCAGAATGCCAGTTTTGTCAGACACACTCAGCAGTGCACGGCGAATGGGTCGAGCTTGTTCCATCACACTATCGTCCTCAACATAACGGGGACCGTTCCATGGGAGGCGAGGCTCAACACAGAGAGTCCCCAAATAAATGGAAGTGGGGGATTTCGCAAACCACTCTCGCCCCAACATCCGGCAAAAGCGTTTTAAGAAATGCCCGCTTGGTGCGGCGCTCTGTTATGGGCGCGTATTCTACACAAAAAATGTGACCTGTGGTGGATTTTTTGAAACAGCAAAGCCTTATTTGGCGCGGCGTTAAACGTTTTCCACTTGATTTTCTCGAAACGTTTGCACTTTCAGTGTTTTATGGGAAAAAGGGTCGCCAGGAGATGTTTATCTGCCCCTTTTATGCCCTTGGCTGGCAATCCATGGGCAAAGGGGTGATAGTGGATTCCGGTTTTTGTGGCGGCATACATTCAAGGGGAGAAAAGAGCATGTATCGGATCGGTGAACTGGCCAAGGCGTGCGGGGTCAAGGCAGATACCCTGCGTTTTTACGAGAAGAACGGGCTTATCTCACCGGGGATCCGCAACGAATCCGGCTACCGCCTCTACAGTGAACAGGACAAGCGGCGGCTGGAGTTCATCATTCGCGCCAAGTCGGTGGGATTCTCGCTGGCCGATATCGGCGAGCTGCTCGACCTCGATACCAACAAGGCCAAAGTCACCTGTCAGGAGGTGAAAGCTATGGCCGACACCAAGCTGGCCCAGGTGGAGCAGAAGATCATCGAACTGACCCGCTTTCGCGACAACCTGCGCGAGCTCTCCAATATCTGCTGCGGCGGGCCGCGCTCGGCGGAGCACTGCGCCATCCTCGAGACACTGGAATCTGGCGCCCCGGCCCATCACGAGCATCACAGCCACGACTAGCATGACCCGGTTCACGGCTGACATGGTACGCCTGACTGAGCGTGCCTAGCTCAGAGTGACTGACTCGGCGTGCCCGACGCATTGCTCCGGCGGCGATTTGGTGACAAAATCGCCGCGTTTTTAACCGGTGCCAGTGCATCCGGTTGCCGGGCGCTCATCTGAACAGGCGCCCGCAGCGAAAACCGCCATCCAGACACAAGCATCAACACACCAAGAAAAAAGAAGAGGAGCCATCATGGCCAAGATCCGGATCGACCAACCCGCCCTCCCCCGTGAGGAAAATGCGCAAGGGGGCAGCTATGCCCATCAGCGCGGCGAGATAAAGGATAACCATCTGCATGCCCTGCTCTCCGATCCCCTGTTTCGCAGCCGGGTCGAGCGCAACAAGAAGGGCAAGGGGAGTTACCAGCGCAAGGCCAAATTCGGCAAGCGGTGGGAGCCCGGCCAACAGCAGATGATCCGCGTCTGCTGCTGAGCGGGTTTCTACCGACCATAAACAATCAGGGCGCCATTGGCGCCCTGATTGTTTTGACAGAAGAAGCGATTTGGCAACGCCAACTCACTGCCTCAACAGCGCGTCTCAACAGGCCACTCACTCATCCATAAACAGTTCGAGCAACACGTTGAGATAGCGATGGCCGAGAGAAGTGAGCTGCCAGCTATCCCCCAGATCCTCGATAAGCTCCTTGCTCCGGGCGATGGCGAGCACCGTCTCGACCCGCTCCAGCGGCAAGCCGGTATAGGCCTCGAACTCCGCCTTGGGGGCAGGTTCAAACAGGCGGAAGCGGTTCATAAAGTATTCGAGCGGCAGATCGTCTGCCGTCACCTGCCACTGCTCGTCCAGATAGGGGCGACTCTTGTCCAGATACCCTTTCGGATGCTTCACCTTGGCGGTGCGCAGGATCTGCTGAGCCGCGAGATCAGTCACCTTGCCGTGAGCACCACAGCCGATCCCCAGATAGTCGCCAAAGCGCCAGTAGTTGAGGTTGTGATGGCACTGGTAGCCCTCTTTGGCATAAGCCGAGATCTCGTACTGGCGATAACCGCTGGCGGTGAGCATGGCGTGGCCCTGCTCGTAGATGTCCCACAGGGTGTCATCTTCCGGCAGCTTGGGCGGTTTGGAGGCAAAGGCCGTGTTCGGCTCTATGGTGAGCTGATACCAGGAGAGGTGCGGCGGGGCGCAGTCGATAGCCTGCTGCAGGTCATAAAGGGCATCGTCCAGACTCTGATCCGGCAGACCGTGCATCAGATCCAGATTGAAGGTGGGCAACTTGATGGCGTGGGCCAGTGCGGCGGCCTTGCGCGCCTCTTCCGGGCCGTGAATGCGGCCGAGGCGGGTCAGCTTCTCCTGCTGGAAGCTCTGCACCCCGATGGAGATACGGTTGATGCCGGCGCGCTGGAAACCGGCGAACTTGTCCGCTTCCACCGTGCCCGGGTTGGCCTCCATGGTAATCTCGCAATCTGCAGTGAGCGGAATGCGGGCTCGCACCCCGTCTAGCAAGGCTTGCATCGCCTCCACCGTCAGCAGGCTGGGGGTGCCGCCGCCGATAAAGATCGAGGAGAGCGGCCGCCCCTGCGCCCACTTCAGATCCTGATCCAGATCTTCCAGCAGGGCGGCGACATATTCGAGGTGAGGCAACTCCCCCTTCTGGGCATGGGAGTTGAAGTCACAGTAAGGGCACTTCTGGACGCACCAGGGCACATGAATATAGAGAGAGAGCGGCGGCAGTTGCAGCATGGGGCTTCCAATAAAACGGGGGCTCAAGGCCCCCATTGTAGATGACTATGTGTAATTGACCGTGTGTAACCGACAAGGTGGCGAAGTGACTCAGTGCGCCGCAGCCAGCGCCGCTTTGAGCTTGGCCAGCGCCTGACCGCGATGGCTCAGCTGGTTTTTCAGCTCGGCGGGCATCTGGGCGGCGGTGCAGTCTTGATCCGGCACGAAGAATACCGGGTCATAGCCAAAGCCATGTTGACCGCGCGGCTCGTCGATGATCATCCCTTCCCAGCTCGCCTGACAGATGATGGGGGTGGGATCGTCAGCGTGGCGCATATAGACCAGCACACACCAGAAGCGGGCGCTCTTCAGGTACTCGGGGGCACCTTGCAGCTCACCGAGCAGCTTCTCGATGTTGGCCTTGTCGCCGGCACCCACACCGGCAAAGCGGGCGGAGTAAACGCCGGGGCGCCCTTGCAGCAGATCAACTTCCAGACCGGAATCATCGGCCACGGCGGGCAGACCGGTAATGCGGGCGGCGTGGCGGGCCTTGATGATGGCATTCTCGACGAAGGTGGTACCGGTCTCATCGGCATCGGAGACCGCAAACTCGCTCTGTGGGATCACCTGGATCTTCATATCGGCCAACATGGCGGCCAATTCCTTCACCTTTTTCTGGTTACCTGTTGCCAGGACAAGCTTGTTCATCGAGCACCTCCGCAAAAATAATCTGCGCATTCTATGCGGCGCAAGCGTTTAGTAAAAGCGTCAATTACACCCGCTGTGATGGGGTTACGGGGGATTTGCCGCCATCGAATAACCTGCTTTTTAATACATGTTTCCATAATGGAATAACCAAAGTGATTAAATACCATTTCTATTCATTACTGTGAGTCAGTAGACTCGCGCCCCAATTCATTAACCTGGCTGACTAAAGAGGTGACAGATGCCATTGATACTTTTGCTCGTACTACTGGTGCTGTTCAGTCCGCTGGCTATCGACATCTACCTGCCCGCCATTCCGCAGATGGCCGAGCAGCTGGGCGCCGAAGTAACTCTGATGCAGGGCACCATCACCTGGTTCCTGTTCAGCATGGGACTGGGGCAACTGCTTGTTGGCCCGCTGGCCGATCGCTACGGTCGCAAGCCCATCGCGCTGGGCGGCGTGCTGCTCTATGGCCTGAGCGCGCTGGGGGCCGGTTTTGCCGCCAGCCTCGGCGAATTGATGCTGGCGCGAGTGCTGCAGGGCTTCGGCGCCTGCGCTACTTCGGTCGCCGCCTTCTCGGTGGTACGTGATAGCTACGGCCCGAAAAAGAGCGGCCAGATGATCTCCTACCTCAATGGCGCCATCTGCTTTATTCCGGCGCTGGCCCCCCTGCTCGGTGGCTGGCTCACCGCCAAGGCGGGTTGGTCTGCCAACTTCTGGTTTATGGCCGGTTACGCGCTCATCGTCGGCAGCTGGCTGATGTGGCGGATGCCGGAGACCCGCCCGGAAGAGACCCGCAGCGAAGGGGCCCTCATCAGCTGGTCTCGCTACAGCCCGGTGCTGCGCTCCCCCAGCTTCCTGTTCAACGCGGCGCTGTGCATGCTGGCGATGGCGGTGATCCTCGCTTATGTCACCGCCGCACCGGTGCAGCTGATGGTGAAACTGGGGCTCGATATGAGCGGCTTTAGCTACTGGTTTACCGCCAACGCCGCGCTCAACATCTTGGCCTGCTTTATGGCGCCGCGCTTTATTGCCAAGGTGGGGCCAAGACGCACCCTGCGCATCGGCCTGCTGGTGTTGATGCTCTCGGCCATCACCCTGACTTTGGCCATGCACATAGAACATCCGCTGGCGATGATGGGGCCGGTATTCCTCTCCAGCATCGGCTTTGCCATGATCCTAGGCGCTGCCGCCGGGATGGCGCTGGCACCGTTCGGCCACTGCGCCGGTACCGCCGCCGCCCTGCTCGGCCTGTTCCAGATGAGCGGATCCGGCGCGTTGGTTGGCCTGACCGGCGCCCTGATGCACGACCCGCTCAGCCAGCTGGCGCTGCATATGTGGCTGCTGCTGCCACCTCTGGTGATGCTGATGACCCGGCGCGGTCGCCGCTTGTGTTTGCAATAAATCCTGTGCTCTGATGGGCACACTCAGGGGGCCATCGGCCCCCTTCTCGTTTGTATCGCCTTTACAGCATATGGCCATCCGGCAGAGAGCCGGCGATGGCAACCCCACTCACTCGATGTCAGCGGAGAACTCCCGATGAGCCACACTCTCAACGCAGCCCTGGTGGGCTATGGCTTTGCAGGCAAGACCTTCCACGCCCCCTTCCTCTCCACCACGCCCGGTTTATCCCTGAGCTGGGTGGTGAGCCGCGATGCCGCCAAGGTGCAGGCCGATCTGCCCGGCTGTCGGGTCGGTTCACTGGAAGAAGTGCTGAGCGATGAGACCGTCGATCTGGTAGTGATCGCCACCCCCAACGATACCCATGCCCCCCTCGCCCGCCAGGCGCTGCTGGCAGGCAAATATGTGGTGATCGACAAGCCCTTTGCTCTGGATCTGGCAGAAGCGAAAGCACTGGTCGAACTGGCCGAAAAGCAGCAGCGGCTGCTCAGTATCTTCCACAACCGTCGTTGGGACGGGGATTTCCTTACCGTGCGCCGTTTGATTGCCGAAGGGACGCTGGGGCAGATCGCCCAGTTCGAATCCCACTTCGATCGCTATCGCCCCGAAGTGCGCCAGCGCTGGCGCGAAGCGGGCGGCCCGGGTTCCGGCCTCTGGTTCGATCTCGGCCCCCATGTACTGGATCAGGCGCTGCAGCTGTTCGGCCAGCCGGACTGGTTGCAGGCCGATCTGGCCGAGCAGCGCCCCGGCGCACTGGCGGACGACTACTTCCATGTGGTGCTGGGTTACGGTGCTCTGCGGGTTATTTTGCATGGCAGCTGTCTGGTTTCAGCCACCATGCCGCGCTTTGTCATTCACGGCAGCCAGGGTTCGTTCGTGAAATTCGGTATGGATGTGCAGGAAGATCAGCTCAAGCAGGGCTTGCGGCCCCCGGCGGCGGATTGGGGCATGGATAGCGAACCCGGTCAGCTCAGCCGCATTGTCGATGGTCAGTTACAGCAGCAGAGCGTGGTGGGTGAGCCGGGGGATTATGGCGCCTACTATCGCGGTGTCTGCGCCGCCATCAAGGGCGAGGGAAGCAATCCGGTGCCAGCAAGTGAAGCGCTGGCGGTGATGGCGCTGCTGGATCTGGCTCGTCAGAGCCACCTTGAGGGAAAACGGCTGCCCTGTCAGAAGCTGTCTGACTAAGGTGCGAGTCATCGGCCGCTATTGTTCAACCTTGACCTTGTTAAACCGCCATAAGATGGCAGCAAAGTGGTGTTTTATTGTGCAATTAGCACCATTTGACGGCATCTTGTATTGATATCAGTCGTTGCAGTGGAGCTTTTTATCCACGGCACGAAAAAATGTCATTGTGATATCCGTTTTCATCGGTAACTAATGGGGCTATATTGCGCCCGCCTGCTGCCTCCCGGCTTCTTGTTTCAATACCGGGCAACGGTGGGCGCTGTGATGGTTGCACAGACCATCTCTCCATCTTTTTTTGAGGGAATGCACATGAACAAAGTACTGGTAGCCGGTATCCTGGGTCTGATGTTGACTGCTTGCGGTCAGAAAGAAGAAAAAGCTGCCGCTCCTGCTGCTGCTCCGGCCGCCGAAGTTGCTGCCACTGTAGAAAAAGCCGCTAGCGAAGCCACCTCTACCGTAGAGAAGGCCACCTCCGAAGCGACTGCAACCGTAGAAAAAGCTGCTACCGAAGCCGCTACCAAGGTTGAAGCTGCAGTGAGCGATACCAAGGCCAACTAAGCCTGCACCTCATTCGAAGACGGGTCCGAAGGCAACTTCGGACCCGTTTTTTTATCTGTCGCTCAGGGGGCCGGATTAATCAGCGAGGTGAGGATGTGATCCTCCCAGCGACCATTGATCATCAGATACGCCCGCGCGAATCCCTCCCGCTCGAAGCCAAGCCGCTCCAGCAGGGCGCCACTGCGCTGATTGGCAGGCATATAGCAAGCCATGATGCGATGCAGATCGTGCTCCTGAAACAGGTAGTCGATGGCGGCTGACAGCACCTCTCCCATCACCCCCTGCCCCTGATGCTGCTGGTCGATGGCATAGCCCAGATGACACGCCTTGAAGACCCCCATCAGGATATTGCTGAAGTTGCAGGTGGCGATCACCCGCTCGCCAGCCGGATCGAGGGCCACCAGATTGACGCCGGTGCCGTTGAAGAACTGGCTGTAGCTGTCCTGCAGCCGGGCATGCCAGTAAGAGAGGGTGTAAAAGTGCTCGTCCCGAAGCGGCTCCCAGGGGGTGAGATGGTCACGGTTGCGCCGGTAGAAGTCGAGCATCATGGGGGCCCGATCCGGCGACAGTATAGTCAGGTGGGTGCGGGCCGTCTTGATATGTGGCAGCGACATCAGGACTCCCTCTGTCTTAGCCACTCATCGCGCAGCAAGCTGTAGTGGGCATGGTCCACAATCCGGTTGCCCAGTCGCTCTGCGCGCCGGGTCACCCCCTCCAGCTGCATCCCGAGCCGTTCACAGACCGCTCTGCTGGGCTCGTTATCGGTAGCGGCGCTGATCTCCACCTTCTCCATCCCCATCTCCTCGAAGGCGTGGTGGATCAGGGCCTGACAGGCCCGGGTGATGATACCGTTGCCCTGCCAGCGCTCCGCCAGCCAGTAACCGATGACCACCTTGCCAAGGTCGTGATCGATGCTGTTGTAACCTATGACCCCCACCACCTCCCCCTGATACTCGATGGCGGTGGTGAGCCCCTCGCCCCGGGCGAACTTCTCGATGGCACTGCGAATGAAGAGGGCGCTGTCGACAGGGCGCTGGATCAGTGGCGGCCAGGGTAGCCACTGGGAGAGGTACTCCCGGTTGCCATTGCAGAGGGCAAACAGTTCGCTCGCCATATCGGGCTGCAAGAAGAGCAGCGCAAGCTCGTCGTCCAACTGCCATGAAAACATGGGATTCTCCTTTCAAATCAGTGATCAAATCGCGAACCAGCACCCAATGTAGCCAATCGCCACTGGCCGCGCCAGCCACTTTTACGGCCCTCCTCCGGCAGGCTTCGCAGAGAGTGACTGCGCACGATCTCTCCTCCCTCAAAAGAGGAGGGTAGGTGTCTGAAACCGGATAATGCTCTCCACATGACGCCGATAAATGCCCCAAAACGGCACTTTGGCAGATCCTGCTACCCCTTTGTGCTGTGCTGTCACTTTTGACAGGGGGCACTTTCCCTCACCGGCACTAGCTTCAAAACGCCCGACCTTCGGTCGGTTTATCAACCTCATCGATTTAAGGAAAGAAGAGATGAATAAAATTTATCTGGCCGTTGCGCTGGCCTGCTGGGGAAGCGCCGCACTGGCGGCGCAAGAGGTAGAGATCAACGTAACGGCAAACGGCATCCAGGCCATGACCGGCCTCAGTGCCGCGAGTGGTACCTTGCAGCTGGAAGATGGCGAGTTTCGTCAGGTGCGGGTGGTCAAGCTGCCCAACGGCCAGCAGCGGATCCGCTACGAGCAGGTCTGGAACGGCATCCCGGTAATGGGTCAGGTGGTGGTAGCTGACAAGAGCCTGAACGGCCAGCTGCAACAAGCCAGCGGGCGCATGCTGCGCCAGATCGATCAGGATGTGGCAAGCCCGGCCGCCACCCTCTCGCCACAGGATGCAACAAGCAAGGCCAAGGCGGGCAGCAAGGGGAGCAACGAGCAGGTCAAACTCTACGTGATGCAGGATGAGAACGGGCTGGCTCGGCTGGTTTATCAGGTCTCCTTCATCACCGAAGGTGACAAGCCAAGCCGCCCCTTCGTCATACTTGATGCCCAGAGCGGTGAGGAGCTCAAACGCTGGGAGGGGATCAACCACAAGGATGCCACCGGCCCGGGGGGCAACATCAAGACCGGCAAATACGTCTACGGCACCGATTTTGGCCCGCTCATCGTCGATGACAACTGCCGGATGACCAGCCCCAACGTCGATACCATCAACCTCAACCACGCCACCTCTGGCGGCGCCATCCACCAGTTCACCTGCCCGGAGAACCAGGTCAAGGAGATCAACGGCGCCTACTCGCCCCTCAACGACGCCCACTACTTCGGCAACGTGGTGTTCGACATGTACCGCAACTGGTACAACACGGCGCCCCTCACCTTCAAACTGAAGATGCGGGTTCACTACAGCAAGAATTACGAGAACGCCTTCTGGGATGGCAGCCAGATGACCTTCGGTGACGGCGCCACCACCTTCCACCCGCTGGTGAGCCTCGATGTGGCGGCCCACGAGGTGAGCCACGGCTTTACCGAGCAGAACTCGGGGCTGGTCTATTCGGGACAATCCGGCGGCATCAACGAGGCCTTCTCCGATATGGCGGGGGAAGCGGCAGAGTTCTACATGAAGGGGAGCAACGACTGGCTGGTCGGCGCCCAGATCTTCAAAGGCAACGGCTCCCTGCGCTACTTCGAGGATCCGACCCGGGATGGCAGATCCATCGGCCATGCCGCGGATTATCAGGAGGGGATGGATGTACACCACAGCTCAGGGGTCTATAACCGCGCCTTCTACCTGCTCGCCACCAGCAGTGGCTGGAACACCCGCAAGGCATTTGAAGTGTTCTTGCTGGCCAACCGCCTCTACTGGGGCGCCAACACCAACTACCAGCAAGGGGCCTGCGGCGTCAGCCGGGCGACCGCCGACCTGGGTTACAGTCAGGCGGATGTGGCACGTGCCTTCCAGACCGTCGGGGTCGATGCCAGCTGCGGCACCACGCCGCCACCGAGCGACAACGTACTGCAAAACGGCGTGCCGGTGAGCAACCTCGCCGCCAGCAAGGGTGGCAAGCTCAACTACACCCTGAACGTACCGGCAGGCACCAGGTCGCTGCAGATCAGCAGCAGCGGCGGCACCGGAGATGCCGACCTCTACGTCCGCTTTGGCTCTGCCCCCACCAGCAGCAGCTACGACTGCCGTCCCTACAAGGGGGGCAATAACGAAAGCTGTTCGTTCACCAATCCCAAGGCAGGTACCTGGTACGTCCAGCTCTCCGGCTTTGCTGCATTCAGTGGCGTGACCCTCAAGGCCAGCTACTGATCCACCCGATGCGGGCCTTGTCCCGCATCGTTCTACTCATTGCGCCACCGTTTCGCCAGCGTGCGAGCGGTGGCCAACACGGTTTCCCGGGCCGGGTTGGGCCGCTTGCCACCGCGCCACGCCATCATCACATCCCAATGCTCTTGCGGCAGATTGCGCACATCTAGCCTGACCAGCCGCCCCACCTCCAGATCCCGCTTGATGGCCAGCTCCGGCATCAGGGTGATAAATCCGTGCTCCAGCGCCAGATCCCGCGCCGCACTGGCGGGCTGCACCGCATGCAGGGGGCTGGCCGCCCTCCGTAGCCGCCGCAACTGCTGGATAAAGACGTCACACCCCGGCCCCCAGACCTGAGGCGCCAGCCGCTGGTCGGCAATATCCTCCAGGGTGAGGCCGTGACAACCGGCCAGCGGATGCAATGGCGAGGCGATAGCGATGATGGGGGAGCAACAGAGCAGCTCCATCTGCAGACCCGCAACCGGCGGGCGCTTGAGCACAAAGCCGATATCGGCCTCGCCGGTCAGTAGCGACTGCATGATCTCGCCGGAGTGATCCGTGGTGCAGCGGATCTCGAACGGCTCGTCCACCAGCTCCATCAATAACGAGCCAAACACCACCGAAGTGAGGGATGGCAGGCTGGAGAGACGGATACAAGGCAGCGCAGGCGCCCCCTGCAGTGCCAGCCGCCCTTCGCTCAGGATCGCCAGCGCAGAGCGGGCCGATGGCAGAAACTCCTCGCAGGCACGGGTCGGCGTCACCCCGCGCCGATGACGCTGAAACAGCGGCGCCCCGAGGCTCTCCTCCAGTTGGGCAATCCGCTGGCTCACCAGCGGCTGTGACCAGCCACGAATGGCCGCCGCCTGACTGAAGCTGCCCAGCTCGGCCACATCCAGCAGCAGTTGCAGATCGTCCAGATCCATAGACATAAATAATCCTGATATGAAATATAGGTAGTTGTCGTCTACCACTATATCTAAACCCTCTCCAGAATGAAGGTATCTGTGAATGAGAGGGCGTTATGGTCGATAGGGCGAGGTTTTGGGGACGCTGGTTTCTGGCGCTGGATACCACACTGGTGATCCTGGGTTTCTTTGTGGTGATGCCGATGATCAGCCTGCGCTTCGTCGATCAACTCGGCTGGGCGGCCGGTCTGGTGGGGCTGGCCCTCGGCCTGCGCCAGCTGACCCAGCAGGGGCTGGGGATTTTCGGCGGCTCGCTGGCCGACCGCTTTGGCGCCCGCCCGCTCATCGTCACCGGCATGCTGTTGCGCGCCGTCGGCTTTGCCACCCTGGCCTGGGCCGACAGCGGCGCCATGCTGATCTTCTCCTGCTTCCTCTCGGGTCTGGGCGGTTGCCTGTTCGACCCGCCACGGGCGGCACTGGTGATCAAGTTCACCCGTCCCCATGAACGGGGCCGCTTTATCTCCCTGCTGATGATGCTGGAGAGTGCGGGAGCCGTCACCGGTGCCCTGCTAGGCAGCTGGCTGCTGCGCTTTGACTTCACCTACGTCTGCCTGCTGGGTGCCGGGCTCTTCACCCTGGCGGCTCTCTGCAACTGGACCCTGCTGCCCGCCTACCGCCTCTCGGTCAAACCGACCCCGATGCGGGAAGGGTTGGGACAGGTGCTGGCGGATCGCGCCTTCTGCCGACTGGTGCTGATCTTAAGCGGCTACTACATGCTGTGGGTACAGGTGATGCTGATTTTTCCCATTCTGGTCAAGCAGCTCTCCGGCACCACCACGGCGGTGGGCTGGATGTACAGCCTGGAAACGGCGCTGTCACTGGCGCTGCTCTACCCTATCGCCCGTTTCAGCGAGCGGCGCTATCGGCTGGAGAGCCGGCTGATGGCAGGTATCCTGCTGATGACGGTGGGGATCGGGCTGGTCGCCTTTGTCAGCACCCTCTCCGGCATCTTCGTACTGCTGGCCTGCTTCTATCTGGGGATCATCATCTGTGAACCGGCCCGGGAGACCCTGATGACCCGGCTTGCCAACCCCACAGCCCGCGGCAGCTACATGGGCTTCAGCCGCCTCGGACTGGCGCTGGGAGGCATGACCGGCTATGTGGGCGGCGGCTCCCTCTATGACTTCTCGCTGCAACAGGGACAACCAGCCCTTCCCTGGCTGGTGCTCGGTACCATAGGCGTCGCCACCATGTTGCTGCTGGCCCGCTGCTTCTCCCGCCGCCCGGAGCTGGCTATCAGAGCCGCCGCCTGACGCCCCCCCTGCCTACGGCAGCCCCGCCTACGGTGCTGCCGCTCACCCCATATTCTGCAAGTCATCACAGCAAAAGGTTGCGAATTACAACTTTCACGCTATTTTAGTTGTCACACACAACTAAAAAGGAAGCCACGATATGGATCCCCGTCCCCTGCGCGCCCTGTCGCGCGATCTGGTTCGCGAACTCGGCATGCTCTCCCAGCAGTGCGGCAATCTGGCCCTCACCCCCATCGAGGCTCACCTGCTGATCGAGCTGGAGAACGCCCCGGCCACCAATCAGCAGCTGGCAGAAAAGCTGCACATCGACAAATCCAACGCCAGCCGTCCGCTGGCCCGCCTCGCCGAGCGGGAGCTCATCAGCTGGCACCCGCACCCCTCCGACGGCCGCAGCAAGGAGGCCCGCCTCACCGTCAACGGTCAAGGGATGCTGCTGGAGTTGCACCGGGAGATGGACGGGGCGATGGAAGAGATGCTGGCGCAGTTGAGCCTGCCCGAGCGGGAGCAGCTGTGGCAAGGGCTGCGGCTCTATCGCAGCGCCCTCTCCCGCGCCCGCCGCCAGCGGGGTTACCAGATCCGTCCCATCACGGCGGCGGACAATGCCCAGATCGCCTTGGTAATTCGCGCCGTCTCGGCCGAATATGGCCTCACCGCCGACAAGGGGTATGGGGTCTCGGATCCCAATCTCGATACCCTCTCCCAGAGCTATCAGGGGGAGAAGAGCCGCTACTGGGTTATCGAAGGGCCGGACGGTTCCATCCTCGGCGGTGGTGGTATCGCGCCATTGGCGGGAGAAGAGGGAGTCTGCGAGCTGCAGAAGATGTACTTTATGCCCGCCCTGCGCGGACTGGGCCTTGGCAAGCGGCTGGTGTTGCAGGCACTGGATGCCGCTCGCGGTTTGGGCTATCGACGCTGCTATCTGGAGACCACTGAGGTACTGCGCGAAGCCACCAGCCTCTATGAATCACTGGGCTTTGAACATCTGCCAGGCCCCCTTGGCTGCACCGGCCACGGGGATTGCGAGATCTGCATGGTGCTGACACTGGGGTAGCCACCCCTCATCCCCAACCCTTCTCCCGCAAGGGGAGAAGGGGGCAAAAACACTTCCGCGATCTTTCAGTCAGACCTCCGATGGTGCCCTCTCCCTCCGGGAGAGGGCTAGGGTGAGGGCTGCTTACGACTGGTATATGCTGAACCATTCCCCCTGTATCCCTCCTTAAACAGGCAAACGGTACAAAACAAGAGACCCCGCCGAAGCGGGGTCTCTTTGATTATCTGCCAACAGGCAAACAAACCGTTATCAGTGCTCGCGAGTCTGACGGAACTCCACGTCGGGGTGGCGCTCCTGTGCCAGGCGCAGGTTGACCATGGTCGGCGCGATATAGGTGAGGTTGTCACCGCCATCGAGGGCCAGGTTGACCTCGTTCTTGCGCTTGAACTCTTCGAACTTCTTGACGTCGGTCCCTTCCACCCAGCGGGCGGTGGAGACGTTGACCGCCTCGTAGATGGCCTCGACGTTGTACTCGCTCTTCAGACGAGAAACCACCACGTCGAACTGCAGCACACCGACCGCACCGACGATGAGATCGTTGCTGATCAGCGGACGGAACACCTGCACCGCGCCCTCTTCGGAGAGCTGTACCAGCCCCTTGAGCAGCTGCTTCTGCTTGAGCGGATCGCGCAGGCGGATGCGGCGGAACAGTTCCGGTGCAAAGTTCGGGATACCGGTGAACTTGAGATCCTCACCCTGGGTGAAGGTGTCGCCGATCTGGATGGTACCGTGGTTGTGCAGACCGATGATGTCGCCGGCGAAGGCGTCTTCCGCCTGCTCCCGGTCACCAGCCATAAAGGTCACGGCGTCGGAGATGTTCACATCCTTGCCGATGCGCACGTGGCGCATCTTCATGCCCTTGCTGTAGGTGCCTGATACGATACGCATAAAGGCGATACGGTCGCGGTGTTTCGGGTCCATGTTTGCCTGGATCTTGAACACGAAGCCGGAGAACTTCTCCTCGGTCGCTACCACTTCACGGCTCTCGGCCTTGCGCGGCATGGGCGCCGGCGCCCAGTCGGTCAGGCCATCCAGCATGTGGTCGACACCGAAGTTGCCAAGCGCAGTACCGAAGAAGACCGGGGTCATCTCGCCAGCGATAAAGGCGTCGTGATCGAACTCGGGAGAGGCGCCCTGCACCAGCTCCAGCTCGTCACGCAGCTGCTGGGCCAGATCTTCGCCGACGGCGGCATCCAGATCCGGGTTGTTCAGCCCCTTGACCACCCGCTTCTCCTGGATGGTGTGGCCCTGACCGGTCTGATACAGATAGGTCTCATCCTTGTAGAGGTGGTAAACACCCTTGAAGGATTTGCCACAGCCGATGGGCCAGGTGATGGGGGCGCACATGATCTTCAGCTCGCGCTCCACCTCGTCCATCACTTCCATCGGATCGCGCACTTCGCGGTCCAGCTTGTTCATGAAGGTGAGGATGGGGGTATCGCGCAGACGGGTCACTTCCATCAGCTTGCGAGTCCGGTCTTCAACACCCTTGGCGGCGTCGATGACCATCAGGCAGCAGTCGACCGCCGTCAGGGTACGGTAGGTATCTTCGGAGAAGTCCTCGTGACCCGGGGTGTCGAGCAGGTTGACCAGACAGTCGGCATAGGGGAACTGCATCACCGAGGTAGTAATGGAGATACCACGCTGCTTCTCCATCTCCATCCAGTCGGATTTGGCATGCTGGCCCGAGCCACGGCCCTTGACGGTACCGGCGCGCTGAATGGCCTGTCCGAACAGCAGGACTTTTTCAGTGATGGTGGTTTTACCCGCATCCGGGTGCGAAATGATCGCAAAAGTGCGTCTCTTGGAGACTTCACTCAGAAATTCAGCAGACATAATTCAACGTTCTTCTATTGAGCGGTGGCATCAGCCACCGTGGGAATAAATCCGGAATGCCGCTCACGGCACATGTATACGCAACGAAAGCCACGCCAGCTGGCGTGTTGCCAACCTGGTGGAGAGAGGGAGGAGGGTTGCGTTACATGGGTCTTCTCGCCTGAGTCAAAGCAAAATTGCGCGACATTATACCCGCGCGAGTGAAAAATACCCAGCCTGACAAGAGATGATAATTTGGCCGCACATCCGTTCCACAGGTTCCAACTGAACAGAAAATCAAACACTCCGAATCGGATGGCAGCATCCGGACCACGTGGACTTGGCCCCCTCCCCATGCCAGCAACAACCACTCTTGATAAATTTTCATACTTGGACTTTCCCTATCCAGCTACAAATATGTAAATCGTATCTACATAATGGAGAGGTCATTACATGAAACATTCCACCCTGCACAATCAACAGATCGTCATTATCGGTGGTACCTCGGGTCTTGGCCTGGCCACCGCCCAACAAGCGATCGAGCAAGGCGCCAAGGTCATTATCGGCGGTTCCAGCCGTGAGCAGCTTGCCACTGCGCTGGCTGAACTGGGTCCAAGTGCCAGTGGCCATCAACTGGATATTCTCGACGTCGACTCCGTCAATCACTTTTTCAACCAGCTGGATTCGCTGGATCATCTCGTCATTACCGCCGCCGTCATGCGACCAGGCAGCTTTCTCACCGCTGCCATCGAAGACTTGAAAATCAACATGGACAGCCGCTTCTGGGGAAGTGTTCATGCGATCCGCGCCGCAGCACCCAAACTGTCCGAACGCGGCTCCATCGTGCTCACGTCCGGGATGGTGACGCGCCGCCCACAACTAGGTAAAGCACTCCCTGCCGTTGCAGCTGGCGCGGTTGAAACGCTGGCTCACAGTCTGGTTACCGAGCTGACCCCCCGTCGGATCAACGTCATCAACCCGGGCCCCATGCGCACTCCCATGCTGCTTAAAGCACTGGGCAATGACCCACAAAAAGTGGCTACCGTGGCGCAAAGCCTGCCGTTGAAACGCTTGGGAGAGGGAGAGGATTATGCGCAGGCCGCACTGTTCCTGATGAGCAACAACAACATGAATGGTGAGGTGCTTCATCTCAATGGTGGCAGCGCCTGGGCATAACGCCCTTCTGACGGTCTTCTGCGCTCGCGCTTGCCAATCTGTCATCGCAGGCAAGAACGAGCGCAGGGGGCGAGTCTCATCGCCGTATCAGTGTGCTCCCCAATAGCGATGACACCCTGGTGAGTGACAATACCCAGCCCGTCACTCGTCTGTCTCCACCCGGTTGCGCCCCGCCTCTTTCGCACGATACAGCGCGTTGTCGGCACGCTGGATCAAGGCCGCCAGATCCTGATCATCGTCTCGCAGAGAGGCACATCCGATACTGATGGTTACCGGGTACGACATGCCGGGCAGCGCCCGGTTGGCGACCGTGTGACGGATCCGCTCAGCCACCCGGCACGCCTCTTCAAGGCTGGTATCCGGCAGCAGGATCAAGAACTCCTCTCCGCCGGTACGCCCCAACTGATCCTGGTGTCGCAGCTGTCGATCTGCCGCCCGAGAGACCCATTGCAGCACCCTGTCTCCTTGATGATGGCCCAGGGTATCGTTGATCCGCTTGAAGTGATCGATATCGAACACCAGCAGACAAAATGGCGTGCCCTGCCTGCGAGCCTGCGCCAACATATCGCTGCCCTGCCGCAGCACCCGACGGCGGTTGTTGATGCCGGTCAGCTCATCGGTAAAGGCCAGACGACGCATCCGACGGTTGCGATCAAGCAGCCACCCCATCGTCAGCAACGCCAGTACCCCGCAAAGCACCATCACCACCAGCAGCCAGAAACGACGCTCCTTGACCTGCTCCAGCTCCTGCTGCTGCAACTGCTGCTCGACTCGCAGTCGCTCGTTCTCCCCCTCCTGACGGGCCAACTCGAACTCGCCGCGAACCCAGGCAGTGCTCTGTTCCCGTAACAGCTGATCGAGCCGCTGCTCCTGCACCAGATGCTCCCGCAATGCAGCCAGCGCCGCCGGATAGTCGCCTTGCAACTCGAGCGCCCGACTGCGTACCCAGTAGAGCTCGAGCAAAAAGCGTACGTGCCCTTCCACCTTCAAAATCGGCTCAATCTTCTCAAGCGCACGCAAGGCTGGCGCCGGTTCCTGCTCTTCGACTCTCAACCTCGCCCGCACCAGCTCGAGATGCGCATGGAGGATGGGGTCAACATCGGGAGAGAGCACCTTCGCCGCTTGTGCCAACAAGCGTCCGGCATCAGCGGGGCGATCCAGCCCGAGCAGAGCCTCGGCCTGCATCACCATGCGTTCGGCATGCTCAATCAGATATTGAGGCTGATTATAAAAGGCCGCACTGCGTTCAAGCTCGCCCAGCGCATCCTGATAACGCCCGGTCTGCAGATAGACCATCGCCAGTTGATCACTTAGCCTTGCCGAGCCAAATCCATCGTGGCTCCTGGCAAAATGCTCGCTCAACCGGTTGAGGGTGGCGAGCGCTTCGGCATAGAGGCCCATACGACGAAATGTGGCTGCAATCTCGAGCTGCGCCTGGTGATACCAGGTGGGCAACCCCAGCTGCTCATAGATACTGTGAGCCTTGGTGAGATCCATCAGCCCCTGGCCTGAGACCCCCTGAAAAGACAGCATGGCCCCCCGGCGGGCCAGCGCCAGCGCCTCCAGCTTTGGCAAGGCGGCCTCTCTTGCCAGCCGCAGCCCCTCTTCGTAATCGTGACGAGCCTTCGCTACCTCGCCGAGCAGCTGATTGAACCAGCCGCGGCAAATCGTCAGCTCCGCCACGGCGGCGTCATCACCCTGCTCGCGCGCAATGGCCAGCATCCGCTCCGCATTGGCGATGGCGGTTCGGGACTCCTGCATGTCATCGGCCGATTGGGCCCAGCAAGCCAGACGACTGATCCGCATCTGCTGCGACGGCGGATAGGCGTTGCCGTCCCGCTGCAAACGGGCAACGCGCTCCCGCAGCAACTCGATCGGCTGGTAGACCCGCTCCATCCCTCCCAGTTCATTTTCCAACTGCTCGGGGGACAAGGGTTTGGCTGCCAGCCCGAACGCCGCCAGCAACAGCAGCAAGGCAAGTCGGCTCATACACACTCCGGATCAATGGGAAAGATCATCGGGCAAGCCGATGCCGGAAAATCACCATCTTTCCCCTGTAACAATGGTTGTAAAGGCTATCACCCGGACAGAGAGCCCGAATGGCAGGCTAGTCACATTTTACTGCGATATCATCGCGTTGGAATAAAAGCGGGGACGCACAGCGAAAAAGAGGGGGCGGGATAACAACCCAAGAGGGGTTGCCCCCTCCCGGTCACTAGTGATGCTGCCAGCGCCGCAGCAGCCGGCCGCGCAGGCCGCAATCGAGCAGCCAGCTGTTGTCAAATACCCGCAGCAGCGCCTGCTTGGCGTGGCGGGACATGGCGACGGCGTGAAAACGGGTCTGGCGCTGGCGATAGCGGTTCATCTGATCGAGCAGGGGATGAGGCAGGCTCTGGGCTATAAAATCGGAGATGACCAGCACATCCGCCTTGGCAAAGGCGGGATCATCTAGCTTGGCCAGCGCTTTTTCCAGACAAGGCACCAGATCGGTACCGCCGTGAAAACTCATGGAGAGGAAGCGCTCCGCCTTGTCCAGACCGGTCTCGGCGGTGATCTCGAGGGTCGCCACCTCGGTGGAGAAGAGCATCAGGTAGCAGCCGCGCTTCTCATCCATCGCCACCTTGAGCAACGCCAGAAACAGCGCCTTGGCACACTCCTCGGGATAACCGCCCATAGAGCCCGAAGTATCAACGCAGACGATAAAGGGGCCCCGTTGCTGCAACTGCTGGCCACCCTGCTCCGGGGTGCGCAGCATGATGCGCTGACGCGGCAAGGTGCCACGTGACTGGTAGCTGAGCAGACGCCGCTCCAGATAGCGGCGATAGAACTCCAGCTCCAGCTCCGGCAGCCCCAGCATCACAGCTTCACTTGGCAATAACCGCATCAGATCGCTCGCCTGATGGATACCCACCAGATCGTCCGGCACATCGTCGCTGGGTGCTGGCTCCAACTCCAGCACCTGAACCGGCGGCACAGGTTGCTCCTGCGCCCGCCGATCCCGCTCGCTGCGCCCGAGCAGGCCGGCAATCTCCGCCAGCAAAGGCTCGCGCTGCAACATGCGGGCGTATTGCTTGACCAGCACCAGACTGCGCTTGTGCCAGTGCCCCTGAGCCAGATCCCACAAACCACCGGCGGAGATCTGGTTGGGGTCGAGGGCATCGGCCAGGGTGCGGCTCGCCAGCAACTGATCTTCAATCTCCTGACGCTGCTTCTCCCGCTCCGCTTCGGCGATCTGCTGCTGCAGTTGCAGCAGGCTTCCCACCAGACTGGCGCGCCACTTGTCGATAAAGAGCTGGCGCAGCCCCTCGGTGGGGTGAGCAGCCAGCTGACGCACCAAGGATCTGGCCTCACCGGCGAAGGGGCTGTACTGCTCCAGCGACTCCAGCAGGCCGGGCAGGCGACCAATCAGCTCGGTCATCGGCAGTTGCCGATGCACCTGATAGAGCAGGTACTCCTGCTCCAGCGCCACCGGCACCGGCTTGTGGCGGATCTCCTCGCCAAGCTGCTCACCCCAGCTCTGCAGGCGCTTTTTCAATAACTTGCCCTGTAGCGGGGAGCGTTTGATAAATTCGGAAATCTTGGGCGAGGCCGCCAGCAGGAGCGCCACCTCACCCGCAAGCTCCCCTTCGCCAATCAGGAGCCCCAGATCCAGCATGCCGATCTCAAGCATGGGTGCTCCTTACTCGTCCAGCCTTGGCAACCGCTCGCGCCACTGGGTCAGCTCGCTGCGCAGCAGTTCGAGATCCCGGTTCAGCACGAAGAAGCTGTCTTCCACCTGCTGCAACCAGCGTGAGTCGATAAAGAGGTGTTGTTGGTGACGCTCGAACAGGCTGCGCTGCTGCTTGAGCATCTGCATCACCTTGCCGACCTGAACCAGCAGCTCGTCGAGCGACTGCAACCAGGGCGCCAGCACCACCTCGGGGATGGCGTTGCGCTCCATCAGCACCAACGGGATCTGCTGGCGCTGGATATCGAGCACCTGCAGCCGCAGCTCATCGTCCAGCACCAGCTCGTAATGCCCCTCTTTCGGGTTGCCGAACTCATAACCCACCAGCGCCTCACCGGTGGGATGCCAATGGGAGAGCAAGGTGCGATCGAACACCAGCGTACGGGTGAGTCGCTCGGGATCGCTGCCATCCAGCGGCGCCGGGGTGAGCAGATGGAAGTGCACCTGCTTGCCAAAGGGTCTGGCATTGGCAAGCGGGATCTCGATGCCCCGGGCCCGCCGACCAAACCACTGCTTGCGTTGCCGGGCCTTTGTGCAAAGGCGCTGAGCCACGCTCTGTTTGAGCTGTTTGAATTGATCCCGCAGCGCCAGCAGCTGGCGGGTCATCGCCAGTTGCTGATAGCCGTAGAGACGGGAAAACTCGGTCATCATCTCCAGCAGGGCGGTGCGGGACTCCTCGTCATGCCAGAGACAATCCTTGAACAGCAGCAGATCTACCGGTGCGACCTCATCGCGACCATTGAAGAAGGCACTCGCCTTGATAAGCCGTACCGCCTTCTTCCAGCGGCGATCCGACACATAGCAGCGATGGGCCAGCTGACTGTCGAGCTGCTGGCGCAGCTGATAGATAAGCTCGAAACAGGCATCCGGCAAACGCACCTGTTCAATCTGGCTCTGCCACTGCTCGTACTCATCCCCTCGGATCTGCAGGGATTCCGGCAGGTTCTGGTGGGCGTGGCCATCGCTGGCCAGCATGGATTGAAAGTTGGCTTTCTCCTGCACCCGGTCCATCCAGATCCGCACCAGCATCCGGTCGTAGAGCGCTTCCAGCCCGCTGTCCTGCGCTGGCAGCTCGTTGG
The DNA here is from genome assembly GCF_040908365.1 of Aeromonas sp. R2-4. NCBI lineage: Bacteria > Pseudomonadati > Pseudomonadota > Gammaproteobacteria > Aeromonadales > Aeromonadaceae > Aeromonas > Aeromonas sp. R2-4. The sequence goes on along the minus strand of NZ_JBFODO010000055.1, from coordinate 169,243 downwards.
ACGCGGTCACCAGCAAGCGCATCGGGATGGGGTGCTGGCTGTCGCCGTTGCGAAACTGCCGCTCGTTGATGGCGGTGAGCAGGGTGTTGAGGATGGCAGGGCCCGCCTTCCAGATCTCGTCGAGGAACACCACTTCGGCCTCAGGCAGATAACCTGTGGTGAGACGCAGATATTTGCCATCCTCTTTCAGCGCCTGAATGGAGAGGGGGCCAAACACCTCCTCCGGCGTACTGAAACGGGTCATCAGGTATTCAAAGTGGCGGGCGTCGTGAAAGGCCAGCTTGAGGCGGCGGGCGATCAGGCTCTTGGCAATACCGGGTGGCCCCAGCAAGAAGACACTCTCGCCACTGAGGGCAGCCAGCAGACCGAGGCGCAAAGCATCTTGCCGTTCGTAGAGTCCCTCACCGAGGGCGGCCAGCAGCCGGGGCAAGCGCTCCTGTATGGGAATAAGACGCGCAGGATTCTGGGCTTGAGCTAAAGACGACATAGAGAGTGTTCCGAAGCTGGGATGATGTTAGCCCCAAGGCGCGATATCCATTTGCTCGACCTTGGGTTTTGTCTTGTTATGATGTTTATTCTGGTATCTCTTGCCGCACAATACCCGCCTCTGGCAGGAAAAAACGCAAAGGCAGTGCGATACCGTATCGGCAGCGTGCTGCGCCCATGCATGGCCAGTGTCGTGATGAGTACCATGCCCGCATGCGCCAGATGATGCGTTGCAAAGGGTGCAGCAAAAGCGGTTCGAGTGTACCCTGCGCAACACAATTTTCCCCAATGCAGATCAAGAGTGAGTCGCCTCAAATGCAAGATCCCGTTCGTCAGAGCATGTTGGCCCGCATGGGCATTCAAAGCTGGCAACTGCGTCGTCCGGCATTGCTGGGGGCAGATCTCGCGCCCGAGTTTGCGCAAGATGCCGTGCAGCCAGACCAGACGGCACCGGCCACCAGTGCTCCGCTGCCCAGCGGCAAACTCTGGTTGCTGGCGCCTCAGCTGCCTGCCACCACGCTGCTGGCGGATATCTGCCAGCTGCTCGGCATGACCCCCGACGAGGTCTCACTGCTCAGCGAGCTGCCGCCTGCCGATCTACAATCGGCGGGCGCCTCCCCTCTGCTCTGGCTGACGGAAGCCAACTCCGAGCGGCCAAATGCGCTGATCTGCCCGCTCACCCCCAGCGCCGCGCAAAAGCGCGCCCTGTGGCAACAGCTGCGCCAGCACCTTGCGGCCAACGCGGCGTGATCCTGCATCATGCCGCCAAGACCCACTGTGATGCTGCTCTTTTTACCTGATTTTACAAATGCCGCCTCTGCCAACCCCAGTGCCCAACATCTTGCCATCCGGAGCCCCCATGCCTGAGTTTCGTCCCCTGCTCGAGAGCGATTTCGACCTTGTCTACCCCATCGAGCAAGCCGCTCACAAGGAGCCGTGGAGTGAGGCCAACCTGCTCTCCTGCTTCGGCCCTCGCTATCTCAACGGCTTGATGCTGGTCGATGGTCGCCCGGCGGGCTTCTATATCTCGGATCTGGTGGCCGGTGACAGCTCGCTGATGAATATCTGCGTGCATCCGGCGTTTCAAGGCAAGGGGTTGGGACGGGCGCTGTTGCAGGCCTATCTGGCGCGCAGCAAGCAAGCCGGGGCAGAGGCCTGGTTTCTCGAGGTGCGGGCCGGTAACCAGACCGCCATCAACCTCTACGAGAGCGCCGGTTTTGCCGAGTATTGCCGCCGCGCCGACTACTACGGCACCGGCAATGACCGGGAAGATGCGGTGTTGATGTCGCGACTGTTCGATTTCGGCTGATCCAGCCTGTTCGTCGCGCCCAAGCCTTTTGTCCCCCCTCAATCGAGGGGGGCGTTGTCCAGCGCGGGATCCTGCAAGGCCAGGGTGGTATGCACCACCGCCTCGAATCCGGCACCGGAGAGCGGCATATAGAAGCCACGCAGCCAGGTTTTCCCCGGCATCCAGATCTGGTCGATATCCACCACTATCTTGATGGGTCTGAGGGGCTGGCCCGGCTGTTGAATATAGATGCCTGGCGGCGTGGCGACTTTGGGAAAGCGGCGCAGGATCTGCTCGCTGCCATCCCCCTTGCCCGGGTTGAGCCGCACCTTCACCAGCCGGGCAAGCGGGCCAGCCATCTCCTTGCTCTGCCAGAATTTCTTCTCCAGATCGCCGCAGCGGCGGCACTTGGGGGTCTCCAGCACATAGAGCAGCGGATAGCCCAACGCCAGCGCCTGTTGCTGCGCCTGCTGATACCCCTCGGCCCCCTGATACCAGGGATTGGCGGGCCCCTGTGATGACGTTCCGGCAAAGAACCAAAACGCAACGCCCCCCACCACCATCAGCCCAACCGCGGCCAACGCCCCTTTCACCCACAGATTCATATCATTAACCCTCTCTCTGCCTCCTAGCAGTATCGGCCAGTCTGCGCAAAGGGAGAGCTATTTGCGCTCTTTGTGATCCAAGACAAACGGCGAACACTTGTAAGCCGTAATGTTGGAGTTTAAACTCTAGCCCGATTTTTAGTGCCCTCGCGGGCGTACAACTGTAATTAAAGGATGTTTAACTGATGCCGAAGCTTCATCTGGTTCGACTGATGCGTGAACGTATTGCCCAGCTTGGCAACAAGGCTGCCCTGCGGGTTCAGCAAGATGGCCAGTGGCGCGCCATCGGCTGGCGTACTCTGGGCCAGGCCATGGACTACTGCGCACAGGCGCTGATCCGGGCCGGCCACCAGCCAACCGAAATGGTCGGCATCTATGCCCGCAACATGCCGGAGTGGACCCAGGCCGATCTCGGCATCCTTGCCGCCCGCGGCGTCAGCGTCCCTATCTACCCCACCAGCACGCTCGATCAGCTGCGCTACATCGTCAAAGATGCCGGCATCAAGGTGCTGTTCGTTGGCGAACAACCTCAGTTCGATCAGGCGCTGCAACTGATTGAAAGCGGCGAGATCCGCCAGCTCATCGCCCTCGACGGCAACGTCAACCTGCGCGGCTGCGAGCAGGCGAGCCACTTCCAGACATTTCTGGTCTCCGGCAACCATCAGCCCAGCGAGCAGGAGCTGCGAGTACGGGAAACCCAGTACCGGATGGATGACCTGCTGACCCTGATCTACACCTCCGGCACCACGGGTGAACCCAAGGGGGTCATGCTCGACTTCAGCAACATCGCCGCCTGTTTCGAGATGCACAACAGTCGCCTCGACCTCAATCAGCAGGATGTTTCGCTCTGCATGCTGCCGCTCAGCCACGTGTTTGAGCGGGCTTGGAGCTATTACGTGCTCTACTGCGGTGCCGAGAACGTCTATATCCGCGATCCGCAGAAGGTGATGGATGTGATTGGCGAGGTGCAGCCGACCGTGATGTGCGCCGTGCCGCGCCTATACGAGAAGGCCTATGCCATGATCCAGGCCAAAGTTGCTCAGGCTCCGGCTCTGCGTCGCGCCCTGTTTGGCTGGGCGACCAAGGTCGGAAAACAGATGGTTGCCACCCGTCAGGCGGGCAAGTCCGCTTCCCCGCTGCTCTACGGCCAGCTCTGGCTCGCCGAGCGACTGGTGTTTCGCAAGCTGCGCGCCCGCTTTGGCGGCCGCACCCGCTTCCTGCCGGTGGCGGGCGCCCGTCTGGCCGACGATGTGAACCTCTTCTTCCAGGCGATGGGACTCAACCTCAAGTACGGCTACGGTATGACCGAAACCACCGCCACCGTCTGCTGCTACGAGGATAGCCAGTTCAAGCTCGGCTCCATCGGCACGGCACTGAACGGCATCGAGGTGAAGCTGGGTGAGAACAACGAACTGCTGGTGCGCTCCCCGACCGTGATGCGCGGCTACTACAACAAGCCGGACGCGACCGCCGAGGTGATGACCGAGGATGGCTTCCTGCGTACCGGCGATGCCGGTGAGCTCGACAGCCAGGGCAATATCTACTTCACCGAGCGCCTCAAGGAGCTGATGAAGACCTCCAACGGCAAGTACGTGGCCCCGCAACTGGTGGAAGGGACCATCGGCAAGGATCGCTTTATCGAGCAGATCGCCATCGTCGCCGATGCCCGTCACTTCGTCTCGGCGCTGATCGTCCCCTGCTTCGAGTCGCTGGAGGAGTACGCCCGCTCCATCAACCTGCAGTACCAGTGCAAGACCGAGCTGCTGCGCCACTCCCGGGTGATGGAGTTCTTCGAAGCCCGCATCGCCGACTTGCAAAAAGAGCTGGCCAAGTTCGAGCAGGTGAAGAAGTTCACCCTGCTGCCGAGCGCCTTCTCCATGGAGCTGGGTGAGCTGACCCCCACCATGAAGCTGCGCCGCAAGATCATCGAGGCCAAGTACCAGAGCGAAATCGAGGCAATGTATAACCACGTCTGATATCGCTCAGGTTCAGAGAAATCAAAAAGCCGCTCACTCGAGCGGCTTTTTGTTGGCACTTTGGTCGGTTCGAACCCGCCTTCAGGCCGTAGTGGTAGTGGTAGTGGTACCGAAGTAGTCGGCCAGGAAGTCATCAAACGACAGGCTGTCGCTGCGCTCGCGTTCGCGCTGCTTGGCCAGCGAATCCTTCGCCTCACCGGCAAAGTAGGCTTCATCCCAATATTGCAGCTCCCCTGCCAGTAGATCCTCGCGATAGCGGGTCGCCAGCTTGTCACCGTAGCAGCCGTTGTCCTTGCCGCTCTCCAGCAGCTCCTTGAGCATGCGGGCGGAGTAGGTGAGCTCGGGGTTGAGCAGCTTCTCGCGGTGCATCGCCAGCGTCTCGCGATAGCGGTTGCGGCCGCAGCAGCGATCCAGCAGATCGGCCACCTGAGCCAGCTCGTCGAACAGTTTGAGGCCGTACTCTTTGAGGCCAATGGCATTGCCCTGCTCATCTTCCAGCGTCAGGCCGGGACGACGCCCTTCCAGCACCACCTTGTTCTGGTTGCGGCGGTTGCGGGCAATCTCCTCGTCACTCAGCACCGGAGAGGGGCGCAGCAGGCACCAGACCAGGAACAGGTCGAAGAAGCGGATCTGATCCGCATCGATGCCGAGCGGGGTGAAGGGGTTGACGTCCACAGTCCGCAGCTCGATGTATTCGATGCCGCGCTGATCCAGCGCATCCGAGGGCTTCTCGCCGCTGCGCGGGGTGCGCTTGGGGCGGATCGGGGCGTAGAGCTCATTCTCCAGCTGCAACACGTTGTCGTTAAGCTGACGATACTCCCCATCCACCTTGACCCCGATCTTGGCAAAGTCGGGATTGTGGGTGTTGATGGCGCGGCGCAGGCTGCTGACATAGGCCGGCAGATTGTCGTGGCTGATCTTGAGCCCAGCCTGGGCGCTGTTGGTGTAACCGAGATCGGAGAGACGCAGCGCGGTGGCGTAAGGTAGATAGAGGGTGCCCTTGCCGGTCTTCTCGAACGGCAGGTTGCTCTTGCGCCCTTTGAGGAAGGATTCGCAGATGGCCGGGGAGGCGCCGAACAGATAGGGCACCAGCCAGCCGAAGCGGTAGACGTTGCGAATAAGCCCCATGTACTTGTCGGAGATAAAGCGCTGGCTGCAGCACCCTTCGCACACCAGATCCTGCCACTCGCTCCAGAAGCTGTCTGGCATGGAGAAGTTGAAGTGCACCCCGGCGATCACCTGCATCAGGCTGCCGTAGCGGTTCTTCAAGCCCTGACGGTAGAGGGTCTTCATTTTGCCGATATTGGAGCTGCCGTAGTGAGCCAGCCGGATGCTCTCTTCCCCACCGACGAAGCAGGGCATGGAGAGTGGCCAGATCCGCTCGTCACCCAGATGTTGAATCACATGGTGATGGATGTCGCCAAGCTGCTCCATCAGGCTGTCGATGGAGTCGGTGGCCGGGGTAATGAACTCCAGCAGACTCTCCGAGTAGTCGGTGGTGATATTGGGATGGGTCAGGGCCGAGCCCAGCACCCGGGGATGGTCACTCTGTGCGAGTCGGCCATCCGGCGTGATGCGCAGGCATTCACGTTCGATCCCGCGCCGGATCCCCTTGAGCGCGGTGAGGCGCTCCGGTGATCCCAACGCATTCAGCAACTCGGTGAGCGACAAGCTTGTTGTAGTCATATTCACGGCTCATGTGAGGCCGCCCCATCCGGGGCGGCTCTTGATTTTTATAAAGCGTCAGTTACGGCAACTGCAGCGGATAGATGGGAAGATGAAGCTCCTTCAGGGGTTTTTCAAGCTTTTGCTTGTCTCCCACCACCACGATCACCATGTCGGCCGGATTGAGCCAACGGGCGGCACTGGCCTTCAGCGCCTCGGGCGACACCGTTTTGATCAGGTTGTTCTGGGCCTGCACATAGTCCGGCTTCAGGTCATACATCACCATCTGCAGCAGGAAGCCCGCCTTCTGGCCGAGGGTCTCGTAGGAGAGGGCATCCTGCTGGGAGACCGCGCTGCGCATATAGGCCAGCTCGACCGGGGTCGGGCCGCTCTTGCGGTAGTTGTCCATCTCCTTGAGGAACTGGCGGATGGCATCCACAGTCGCATCGGCCCGCACATTGGCGCCGGTGGCGAAGGTGCCCACCTCGCGGTTGGCGGAGAAGCCGGAGCTGGCGCCGTAGGTGTAACCCTTGTCTTCCCGCAGGTTGAGGTTGATGCGGCTGTTGAAGTTGCCACCCAGATTGAAGTTCATCAGCCCGGCGGTGAAGTAATCCCCCGTGGTATCGAACGGCATGGCGCGACGACCGATGCGGATCACCGACTGGGGCGCCCCCGGCTTGTCGACCAGATAGATGCCCGGCTTGGCCTGCTCACCCTTGAGCTTGAGATCTCCCAGAGTCGGCGTGGCCCCCTTCCACTCGGTCAGGAAGCCAAGTTGCTCCTCGATCTGCTTCTGGTCCACATCACCGACCACCACCACTTTGGCGTTGGTGGGGTTGTAGTAGGCCTGATAGAAGTGCTTCACGTCCGCTAGGGTTAGCTTGGCCACATCGGCCGCTACCCCGTCGGTAGGTTGACCGAGGCGGTTCTGCTTGCCGTAGACCAGCTCGCGGAACGCCTGCCCGGCCAGCCACTCGGGCTGCTGCTGGGCCTGTTGCATCCCTTGCAGCAGCTGCGCCTTGACCCGCTCGAAGTCAGCCTCCCGCATGCCCGGGCGCTCCAGCACCTCGCGCACCAGCGCCAGCGTCTGGGGCAGCTTGTCCGCCAGCGAGCTGACGGTGATGAGGTTGTTGTACTGGGCGCTGGAGACATCGATGGAAGATCCCAGCTTTTGCAGCTCGTCGCTCAGCTGAGCCTCGGTCAGGCGCACCGTGCCCTGCCCCATCATGGCGGCGGTCAGATTGGCCAGCCCCAATTGCCCTTTATCTTCGGCACGAATGCCGCCCGGCAGGGCAATCATGATGGAGACTGCGGGGATCTCGTCACTCTTGGTGCCAATAATCTCGATGTTCTTGTCGAGCTTGCCGTGCCAGATGGCGGGCACCTTGACGCTCACCGCCTCACTCGCCTTGGGCTGCACGCTGCGATCGAAATTGTCTTTTACCGGTCGTTCGGCCAGCGCCTCGTCATGCTTGCTGTAATCCGGCAGCTCGCGCTTGGCGGGGGTAAAGTTCGGGGTGGCAACCTGCCACTCTGTCTTGCCCTTGGGCACCACGCTCAGCACCACCGCAGGCTTGCCCGCGATGAACTTGTCGTAGGCGGCCTTCACCTGCTCAGGAGTCACCTTGCCGATGGCATCGAGAGTCTTGAACACATAGTTGGGATCCTGGGCAAACACCTGACCCATGGCGAGCTGGCTCACCTTGCCGGAGACGCTGTCCAGCCCCCAGATGGCAGAGGCGCGGTACTTGGCGATCGCCTTCTCCAGATCTTCCGGCTTGAGACCGCGCTGGGCGAACTCGCCGATCACCTTGTCCACCTCCCCCTTGAGGGTCTTGAGGCTGCCATCCTGTGACGGATTGGGATAGGCGTAGACGGTAAGGGTACAGGCCAGCTCTTCGCAGTAGTGGGACGCCCCCACATCGATCGCCTTGCCGGTTTTCACCAGCGACTGGTAGAGCATGGAGCTGGCGGAACCGCCGAGTACGTCGGCAAACATGTCGAGTGCCGGCTCCTGCGGATCGCCAAGGGAGACGGTGGGGTAGCTGATATAGAGCAGCGGCAGGTGTACCTTGTCCTGCAGCGTCACGTAGCGGGTCTCGGGCAGAGTCACCGGCTTTGGCGTCGGCTCGGCCACGTCCGGGCCGCGCGGGATGGAGCCGAAGTACTTCTCGATCCACTCGAGGGCCTGCTTGCTGTCAAAGTCGCCGCCCAGAGTCAGGGTGGCGTTGTTGGGGCCATACCAGCGCAGGAAGAACTGCTTGAGGTCGTTCACATCGACCCGGTCGAGATCTTCCACGTAACCGATAGGCTGCCAGGAGTAGGGGTGAGTACGCGGATAGAGCGCCTCCCCCACCTTCTCGCTCACCAGCCCGTACGGCTGGTTATCGACCCGCTGGGCCCGCTCGTTCTTGACGGTGGCGCGCTGGATCTCGAACTTCTTCTGGCTCACCGCATCGAGCAGGAAGCCCATCCGGTCCGCCTCCAGCCAGAGCACTTTTTCCAGCTGGTTGGCAGGCACTGTCTCGTAGTAGTTGGTGCGATCCTTGTTGGTGGTGCCGTTCATGTCGCCACCGGCCTCGTTGATGATCCGCATATGCTCCTGATCACCGACGTGTTTCGAGCCCTGGAACATCATGTGCTCGAAGAAGTGGGCGAAACCGGACTTGCCGACCGTCTCGCGGGATGAGCCGACGTGATAGGTCACATCGAGGTGTACCAGCGGATCGGAGCGATCGGGGGCCAGGATCACGGTCAGGCCGTTGTCCAGCTTGTACATCTGGTAGGGGATGGCGAGCTTGCCCTCCTCCTTGCCCTGTTCGGCGATCAGGGTCGGTGCCGCCAGCACCGGCAGGGTGAAGCCCAGCAGAATCGTTAAAGGTATGACTTTGTTCACGGTAACCTCGTGAGTGACAAAAACAGGCTAGAAAATGTGACTGGCCAGCAGAAAAACCAGGGCATAACGGAACAATTTGCCGAGCCCGATCAGAATGAGAGAGCGCCAGAAGGAGAGGCGCAGCCAACCGGCCAACAGACAGAGACCATCACCGACCACCGGCGTCCAGGCAAGCAGCAGACACCAGTGACCATGTTGTTTGAGCCAGCCTAAGGCTTTTTGTTCCCCACGGCCTTGAAAATCTTCCGGTTTTTTCTTGAAGGTGGCGAGCCAGCCGAGCCACCAGGTGGTCATGGAGCCGAGGGTATTGCCCAGCGTCGCCCACAGCAACAGGCTCGCCATGCTCCACTCCCCCTTGGCCACCATGGCCCCCAGCAGCACTTCGGAGCTGCCGGGCAGCAGGGTGGCGGAGGTAAAGGCGCTTAAAAAGAGCCCCCCCAGCCCCATCTCCATCATCTCGCTCATCCGGGATAGCCGTCGGCCGCAGGCATCCGCAGCAGCAGCTTGCCGCGCACATGGCCCCCTTCGATGGCCTGATGGGCCAGCGCCCCCTCGGCCAGGGGGAATTCACCGGCTAGGGTGACCTTTACCTCCCCCTGACGCAGCAGCATCAACATCTGACCCAGCTGCTTCTGGTCAGGGTGAACCAGCATGCCGACCACTTCGATCCCCGCCGCAGCCCCAGCATCCTTGATCTGCTGGGCAGTTATGGTGGGTACCGTCACCAAGCGGCCACCCGGTTTGACACAGGCCAGCGCCGCCTTGCCACTCTCGCCACCCACCAGATCCAGCACCAGATCGACCTGACCGGCCTCTGCCACCACCCGTGCGGGCCAGTTCGCATCGTGGTAATCCACCATCCAGCGCGCCCCCAGTGCGTGCAGGAAGCCATGGTTTTCCGGGCTTGCGGTAGCCACCACCTCGGCGCTATAGGCGCTGGCAAACTGCACCGCCAGATGGCCGACACCGCCGGCACCGGCGAGGATCAATACCCGCTGACCGCTCTGGAGGCCGCCGTGTTCAAGCAGCCCCTGCCAGGCGGTGAGACCGGCCAGCGGCAACGCCGCCCCCTGCTGAAGGCTCACCCCGTCAAGTTTCACCAGCTCATGCTCGCTCGCCACCACGGATTCAGCATAACCACCGGCAGCAAGGGGAAAACCGACCATGCCGCACACCCGATCCCCCTCGATCAGCGAGGTCACACCGGGGCCTATCTTCTCCACCACGCCGGAGATGTCATAACCCGGCGTCCAGGGCAGCTTGTCCTTGTTCTGGGCCGCCGCCCAGCCAAGACCGGCGCGAGTTTTGGCATCGATGGGGTTCACCCCCGCAAAGCAGATGCGTACCCGCACTTCGCCATCGGCTGGCACCTTATCGAGGGAAGGGTTGAGCTTGAGTACCGAGGGGTCACCGAATGCGGTAATCTGTAGTTGCGTCATTGCACAATCCATCCTGTTGATTGATCAAGGGTCAACAGAATAACAGCGAGGACACCATGGCTCGAATGTTTCTTATTCCTCTGTTGCTGGCACTGGGGTGGTGGGCGTTTCTGCTCTACTTCCGCATCCCGCTCAAACAGGGGGCCAAGGGGTTTTACTGGATCATCGGCATCGGTGGCGGACTGGCCGCCTTCCTCAGCCTGATGATGGTGCTGACTCACTGAGTGCAACAGCCACTCGATAACGAAAAAGGCCACCGAGTTTCGGTGGCCTTCTCACTATCCGGGTTGCTGCTCCAGCGCCGGATTGAGGTAGTAGTGGCGATTGCTCCCCTGCCCCAGCACCCCTTGCGACAGCAGATGGTGGAACACCCGATCCACCTCCTCCAGCGAGAGTGACAGCGCCTGTGCCACCGAGCGCTTGCTGCACTTGAGCTCACCGCTCATCAGCGCACCGCGCACCTGCGCCAGCACTTCGGGGGCGGGCTCGGGGGGCATGATGGGCTCTGGCTGGGCTGCCATCGCCAACGCAGCCTGTGCCTCTTCGCGAGCTTGATCCTGCTGCCAGCGCCACATCCGGCGAAAGCGGTTCTCCTCGCCGATCAGACTGACGAAAAAGGCACCGAACACGTCGAGCAACACCGAGAGGAAGCAGACCAGCAGGAACTGCACCTGACTGATGCTCATCCCTACCCCGTCCGCCAGACTGCTCATCAGCCCCAGCATGGAGGATTGTTCGTTGACCGGCTTGGCATCGCGCTGCTGGCGCAGCTCATCCTGCTGCAAGCGCAGCTTGGTGTTGGCATGCTGCAACGAGGAGACGCCACTGGAGATGCGCTCCAGCTCGATGTATTTGCGGGCCGCCTCTTCGTTGAGCTGGATCTGCCGCTCGATGCTGGCGATCTGCTGGTCGAAACGGGCCAGCTCCCGCTCGTGGCGCGCCTGCTGGCTCAGCACCGTGTTGGTGGCACTGTTGATGCCACCGATACTGCCGCCGATGGAGATGGCCGCAAGCACGCTGTAAAACAGCAGCGACCAGAAGGCACCACTCAAATCCCGCCGCGCCTTGCGCTCGCCGTACTCGTACCAGACGTAAAACTTGCCCAGCTCGAAGATGATGGCCAAGCCGCCGAACAGCCACTTCATCAGCGGGTTGTCATCGATGGAGAGGAACAGCAGCAGCGAGAAGATAATGGAAGCCAGAATGGCCAACCCGGTGAAACTGTATACCGTCGTCAGAGCAAACCACCCCTTGGGGTAGCGCAATGTGGAGGAGTCCTGTGTGGTCATGATGAAGGGGTGTGCTGTGCAGGAAAAGTTGGCTGCCGATTATAGTCGCCAGACTCGCCCAGAGAAGGGCAAATGACTGAATTCCTTCAGATTGGCAACCAGCTGCCCAGAGTGCGACCAAAACGGACAAATCGGCAGCAGAAAAGCGATACAATCCCTCCCTGACTTGATCATGTAGTTAGATGGGGAACAGTTCCGCCCGGGTTCAGCTCCGGTCTGTACACTCATCCACCGTTGCAATTATCCGAGGCCATCATGAACAGTAAGACCACTTTGCTACTCTCCCTTCTTCTGGTTACCGGCAGCGCCGCAGCGACCCAGCAATATCAAGAGAGCAGTGGCTCCGAATTCTCCGTCGATGAGCTTAAATTCAATCTGGACTGGGATGACAAGCAGTTCGGCTGGACCCAGAACGACTGCCTCGACTTGGGGGTCGGCGAAACCGCCCCGGCCGACTGCAGGGCGGTCAAATTCAATCTGGAAGATGAAGAGAACCGCAACCAGCCACCGCAAACAAACCAGATCCCTGCCAACTCGCAGAGTGGCCAATAACGACAGGAGTACCCTTGCGATGACCCAAGCCAAACACAACCCTGTTATCCAGCGTGGCGCCCTGTGGCTCTCCCTGCTGATGGCGCATGGCATCGCGGTTGCGGCGCCGCCAAGCAAAAATAGCGATGGCATCAAGATCTCCGGTGATGACATCAAGATCAATCTCGATTGGGATGACAAAGAGTACGACTGGTGGCAGGACAACTGCCTGGATCTTGGCATTGGCGACAGCAGGATCAAACTCAACTGCGACAAGATGGATGGCAAGTACCGGGATCACTACAACCGCAGCATCCACAGCGGCAATAACCCCGGGCAAGGTCACGACAAACAGAAAGATAAAAACAAGGGCAACGGCAAGAAGAACTGAACGCCCTCTCCTGATGCAGCAGGGGCCTGGCGCCCCTGTGCTGATTGTTTTACCAATAATTCTCCGCACTGATATTGCCCGGCGCCCGCCGCAGATTCTTGGCCAACCCCAGCGCCAGCAAGGTCTGCTGGGTCTCTTTCACCATCTCCGGATTGCCGCAGATCAGCACCTGACTCAGCTCGGGTGAGAACTCCAATCCCACCCGCTGCTGCAGCTGACCATTGGCAATCGCCGCCGGGATCCGCCCTGCCATTGCATCGGGCCAGGGCTCGCGGCTGACAAAGGGGACATAGCGAAAGCGCTCGCCATATTGCTCGGCAAAGCTGGCGATCAAATCCTGATAGCTCAGCTCTTCGCCTTTGCGCACCCCGTGCACCAGCACCAGATTCTCGAAACGGTTAAACGCCTCACCCTCGGCCAGCATGGATAGGAAGGGGCCGATGGCAGTGCCGGTCGAGAGCAGCCAGAGATCGCGCCCGGCGGGCACCTCATCCAGCGTCAGAAAGCCTGTGGCCTGGGATTGTACCAGCAGGGTGTCACCTGCTTGTAGCGAGCCGAGCGAGGGGGTCAGCTCACCGCTCGGGATCTCGACCAGATAGAACTCGTGGTATGGCGCAGAGGGAGGATTGACGAAGGAGTAGGCGCGCTGAATGCGACGATCGCCCTGCTCGAGAGCCAGCTTGGTGAATTGGCCTGCCTTGTAGGGAGCCAGCTCGGCCGCTACCCGCAGGGAGAACAGGGTGGGTGTCCATTCGATGCGTTCGATGACGCGGCCTTCTACCCAAGCCATAGGGATCTCCTCCAGTGGAACAGACCTTCACTCTACCCCCGGGCCGGAAAATAAAAAACCCGCGCAAAAGCGCGGGTTTTTTCTGCAAAAGCGAATCGCTATTACAGGGCAACAACCTGGATCTGTACGGTTGCTTTAACGTCAGCGTGCAGCTGAACAGCAACTTCGTAGTCACCGGTGTTACGCAGAACGTTGCCCATGCGGACTTCGCTCTTGGCAACGGCTACGCCGGCAGCAGTGATGGCTTCAGCCACGTCACGGGTACCGATGGAACCGAACAGCTTACCTTCGTCGCCAGACTTGGAAGCGATAACCACGGTAGCCAGTTCGGCCAGCTTGGCAGCACGCTCTTCAGCAGCAGCTTTGTTGGCAGCCAGTTTGGCTTCCAGCTCAGCGCGACGAGCACCGAAAGCTTCGATGTTGGCCTTGGTGGCCATAACAGCTTTGCCTTGCGGGATCAGGTAGTTACGGGCATAACCAGATTTCACGGAAACTTGGTCACCCAGACCGCCCAGTTTGGCGATTTTGTCGAGCAGGATAACTTGCATTACCTTTCCTCTATAAATTTCGTTGAGTTAGGCTTAAGTGCCGGGCCGATTCTTACTTGTTGTGCAGATCGGTGTACGGCAGCAGAGCCAGGTAACGAGCACGCTTGATGGCGCGTGCCAGCTGACGCTGATACTTGGCGCGGGTACCGGTGATACGGCTCGGTACGATCTTGCCAGATTCAGTGATGTAGTTTTTCAGAGTAACGATATCTTTGTAGTCGATCTCGGTAACGTTCTCGGCGGTGAAGCGGCAGAACTTACGACGACGGAAATAACGTGCCATGGCCTTTATCCTCTAGTCAGTGATCCAGAATTACTCTTCGGAAGCAGCTTCAGTAGCTTCTTCGCGGCGCTCGTCGTCACGACGGGTGAAGCGCTCTTCTTTGGCCTTGGCCATCGGAGAAACTTCAGTCACGGCGTGCTTGGTGCGCATGATCATGTTGCGGATAACGGCATCGTTGAAGCGGAAGTTGGTTTCCAGCTCATCGATAACGGCTTGCTCTGCTTCTACGTTCATCAGAACGTAGTGGGCTTTGTGCAGTTTGTCGATCGGGTAAGCCAGCTGACGACGGCCCCAATCTTCCAGGCGATGAATGGTACCACCGGAGGTGGTGATGGCGCCGGTGTAACGCTCGATCATGCCGGGAACTTGCTCGCTCTGGTCCGGATGAACCATGAAGACGATTTCGTAATGACGCATTTTAGCTCCTTACGGATTAATTCAGCCTCCGCCCAGGTGCAGCCAGACCTCGGAGGCAAGGAACATAAAGGTGTTTAGTCGCTGCTTTTCTAGGGCGGCGTATTGTACGAAATCACATCCCTCACTGCAACTGACTGCCTTAAATGTTTTTCCCGATGGAAATCATCAGAAACAACAATTGATAATGATTATCACTTAGATCTATTCTCTCTCCATATCCTTATGGAGGGTGATGCCATGCAACCCGCACTGACGACTACGATTCCAGCCCGCAAATTCAAACTGACCCTGCTCGGGCCTGCCTTTATCGCCGCCATCGGCTATATCGACCCGGGCAACTTCGCCACCAATATTCAGGCGGGCTCTACCTTTGGCTACCAACTGCTCTGGGTGGTGGTATGGGCCAACCTGATGGCCATGCTGGTGCAGACCCTCTCGGCCAAACTTGGTATCGTCACCGGCAAGAATCTGGCGGAGCACATCCGCGACCGACTGCCAAAACCGGCGGTCTGGGCCTACTGGGTACAGGCAGAGATCATCGCCATGGCCACCGATCTCGCCGAATTTATCGGCGCCGCAGTCGGCTTCAAGCTGCTGCTTGGCGTGACCTTGCTTGAAGGAGCCTGTATCACCGCCGTAGTGACCTGGGGGATCCTGATGCTGCAATCCCGTGGTCAGAAACCGCTGGAGTTCGTGGTCGGTGGCCTGCTGCTGTTTGTCGCGGCGGCCTACATCGTCGAGCTGATCTTCTCCCGCCCCCATCTGCCCAGCCTGCTGGAGGGCGCCCTCTTCCCCGGTTTGCCCAACAGCGATGCCGTCTATCTGGCCGCCGGTGTGCTCGGTGCTACCGTGATGCCCCACGTTATCTACCTGCACTCGGCACTGACCCAGCACACGCAGGATCAGGGTTCAGTCAGCCAGCGGCTGCACACCACCCGGGTCGATGTGGCGATTGCCATGACTATCGCCGGCTTCGTCAATCTGGCGATGATGGCGATGGCGGCCGCTGCGTTCCACAGCTCGGGCCACCAGCAGGTGGCGGAGCTGGAATCCGCCTATCAGACCCTCACTCCGCTGCTGGGTCAGGCTGCCGCCACCCTGTTTGGCCTCTCGCTGGTCGCCTCCGGCATCAGCTCTACCGTGGTAGGCACGTTGGCCGGGCAAGTGGTGATGCAGGGGTTTGTCCGCTTTACCATCCCGCTCTGGCTGCGTCGCGCCATCACCATGGCTCCCGCCTTCGTGGTGATCGCCATGGGGCTCAACACCACCGAAATTCTGGTGTTGAGTCAGGTGATCCTGAGCTTTGGCATCGCGCTGGCCCTGATCCCGCTGTTGATGCTGACCGGCGATCGGGCGCTGATGGGGCAACATCGCAACCATCCGGTCACACAAGCCATCGGCCGCCTTATCGTTGCGCTGGTGATCGGGCTCAACGCCTATCTGCTGGTTGCCATGATCTAGCGAACCGTAAAACCGAGAAGAGGGGCTCATTAACTCTGGTTAATGAGCCTCTTCGCACTTTGGCGTATGCTGCCGCTTTCTCTTCTCATTTATCGTTGCGGGAGCCTTGCCATGGAACATACCCGAGCCAGCTTCGTACTGGGCCATCATCAGGAGCAGGCCAGCGTGGTCTGCTGCCAGCGTGGCGACACAACACTGCTGGTCACCGACCTCACCCCCTTTCATCCCCAGAGCCACCTCTGGCCCGATCAGCCGGGGGATGTGGGACATGTTCGCTGGGAAGGAGGCGAAGCCACCATTGGCCCTTGCCGAATGGGGGCCATTAGCCCGGATGGCGAGCTGTTCGTCGATACTGCCATTCCGGTCAAACGGGGCGCTGAGGGGTGGCGTTTCGTGGTGGTCCATCCACTGATCGGTGACCACGCACTGGCCGTTGGCAGCCAGGTCGAATTGCAAGTAGATAGCGCTGCCCGCCACGCCCTGAGTCTGGGCCATAGCGGCTGCCATCTGGCCGCGATGGCCCTCAACCGGGTACTCATCCCCTACTGGCGCAAGGAGGTAAGCGAGCGCGATGCACTGGGCCAGCCCGACTTCGATCGTCTTGCTATTCAAAGCTCGCGGGTCGAGCCTTGCGGATCACGGGAGCAGTACCGCATCGGCAAGAGCCTGCGCAAGAAGGGCGTCAACAGCGAGGCGCTGCTGGCAGATCTGGCGCTGATTGAAGAGAAGGCCAACCAGCAGCTGGCCGACTGGATCGCTGCCGGGAGCGAGATCCGCCGCAGCCGCGCTGGCGAGGCGATCATCGATTCCCGTTACTGGCACTGCATGCTGGAAGGCCAGGAGGTGACCATTCCCTGTGGTGGCACCCATGTTGCCTCGCTCGCCGAGTTGGGAGAGGTCAAGGTAGAGCTCACTCAAGTGGAAGAGGGCTTTGCCATGCTGACCCGGGTCAAGCCAACCGGCGCCTGAGTTGCAGACTTGACCACTCAGGGCTCACGCCCAAATTGGCAATAGAGAAGTATCGCAAATGAGGGGGCATCATCATGCCCCTCAACGCCAGTCATGACGGGCCGATGCTTCTCTTCTAACCACTCACTGATTAGAATGCGCCTCCCACAGGAGGCACATCACCCATGAGTAGTACCCAACTACGCACCACCCCGGATCGACTTCGTTACCTGGTTCTCTACGAAGGCATCGGGCTGGCACTGGTCGCACCGCTGATCAGCCAGCTGTTCGGTCAGAGCGTCGCCGAGGTCGGTTCGCTGGCCATCTTCTTCTCCATCGTCGCCACTGCCTGGACCTACGGCTGGAACCTGTTGTTCGACAAGGGGTTGCTCAAACTGTGCGGGCGCACCAACAAACGACCACTGGACCGCTTCCTGCATGCGTTTGGCTATGAGGCGAGCTTTATGATGCTCTCCCTCCCCTGCGTCATGTTCTGGCTCGATTTGGGAGTGTGGGACGCCCTGATGCTGGATCTCGGCTTCGTCGCCTTCTACCTCGTCTACATCATGGTCTTTACCTGGGCCTATGAGCGGATCTGGCCGCTGCCATCCAACCCGCAGACGGCATAAGGCCTCAGCCGCAACGAGGCCGACAGAAGGAAAAGTCAGGAAGGACTAGCTAGGAAGGATGGGAGGATCCCATAAAAACAATGCCAGTCAGCGAGCTGACTGGCATTGGACAAAACAGACTTTCGGACTTACTTGACGGCGTCTTTCAGAGCCTTGCCAGCCACGAATGAAGGCACGTTGGCAGCAGCAATCTGGATCTCTTTACCAGTTTGCGGGTTACGACCGGTGCGGCCTGCGCGGTGGGTGACCTTGAAGGTGCCAAAACCGACCAGTTGCACAGCATCGCCTTCTTTCAAGCTCTGGGTAATACCATTGATGATCTCTTCCAGAGCCACTTTGGCCTGAGCTTTGCTCAGATCTGCTTTGGCGGCAATCGCATCGACAAGTTGAGCTTTGTTCATAACATTTCCTTTATGATCGGGCATTTAGCGCTGGGTCACTCTATGCAAAAAAAAACGCACAGGCAAAGCCTTTATCGAGCCGAACGCGTCAAACGCTGGGGTTTTCATCAAGATCTGCGGAAATAGTCACATTCCACACGCGAAAAACCGTGAGCAGGCCTGAAACCTGCTAGCACGCAGACACAATCCGCTGACTATTTCTTCGCCACTTAACATTATCCCCCCATGGCTATTGACGCTTGCCCAGATTTTCCCTAGTTATAGGTTGTGTCACTGCTCAAACGGCTCGGAATACCGAACAATCGGCCAGCCTTTGCCCCACGGAGGGATAGGGATTATGTTGACGAAACTGGAACAGACCAAGCAGGCGCTGGCAGGCAAGCATAAGGCTATCGACGACTGGCTGGATGCAAGGCAAGCGTTGCTGGTCGGATACATGCAGCTTGCAGGCCTCACTCCGGCGCGGACCAAGCAACGCAGCCTGCCCAAAACAGAAGAGCTGCATCAGTTTTGCGACCGCCTGGTCGACTATGTCAGTGCAGGCCATTTCGAGATCTACCACCACGTCGTCACCGCCTTCGAGCAAGCCAGCGGCGAAACACTGGAGCTGGCCAAGCGCATCTATCCCCATATTCGTAACAGCACAGAATTCGCCCTCGAGTTCAACGACAAATACAGTGATGCCGACGAGGCCCAATTGCTGCTACTGGATGATGATCTCAACGAGTTGGGTCCGGTTCTGGAAGAGCGGTTCAAGCAGGAGGACCGCTTGGTCAAGGCGCTTCATGTAGTGGAATCCTTGAGTACCCAGCAAGCCTGAATGCCATTTTCGGAGCAAGTTCAAGATACTGGCAACCAAGGTGGATTACACTCAGAGCAATGACCCTAGCGTCCACACTTATTGCATACAGGAGATGAGCATGTCTGAGCGCCGCCGTTTTGCACGGATCCTCTACTTGACCATGGCAGAACTCACCCAGGGGGAACAGAAGTGGCAGACCCAGCTTGTCGACGTCTCCTTGCAGGGAGCCCTGCTGATCCGCCCCGACGGCTGGGAGAGCCGTGACAACAAGGAGTACCAGCTCAGCTTTATCCTGAGCGGTAGCGATATCGAGATCAAAATGCAGGTCGAGCTGACCCACGAAGCCAGCAAAAAGCTGGGGTTCTACTGCCACCACATCGATATCGACAGTGCCACCCACCTCAAGCGGATGATCGAGCTCAACGTTGGTGACGAAGAGCTGCTCCACCGCGAGCTGGAACAACTACTGAGCGAGCATCTGGAACATAGCCAGCCCTGATGGCAGGTTCCAGCCCATAAAAAAGAGCGCCGAGGCGCTCTTTTTCCGTTGTGCTGTTGTCTCGATTGCAATGCTGAGGGATTACAGCGCCTCGAGTGCCTCAGACAGCTTCTTGACCGGCACCACTTCCATCCCTTCGATGGGATGCTTGGGGGCATTGGCGTGCGGCACAATAGCACGGCGGAAACCGTGCTTGGCTGCCTCCTGCAACCGCTCCTGGCCGGATGGCACCGGGCGAATTTCACCGGAAAGACCCACTTCGCCGAACACCACCAGATCCTTGGGCAGCGCTTGGTCCCGGAAGCTGGAGACCATCGCCAGCAGCAGTGCCAAGTCAGCACTGGTCTCCTCGACCTTGACTCCGCCGACCACGTTGATGAAGACATCCTGATCCGCCATCTGCAGCCCACCATGACGGTGCAGCACCGCCAGCAACATGGCGAGCCGGTTGTGATCCATCCCCACCGCCACCCGGCGCGGGTTGGAGAGCTGGGAGTAGTCCACCAGCGCCTGCAACTCCACCAGCAGCGGCCGGGTGCCCTCCCAGATAACCATGACGATGGAACCGGGCGCCTGCTCCTGCCCCCGGCTGAGGAAGATGGCGGAGGGGTTGCTCACCTCGCGCATCCCCTGCTCGGTCATGGCAAAAACCCCCAGCTCGTTGACCGCACCAAAGCGGTTCTTGTGAGAGCGCAGGGTACGAAAACGGGAGTCATGGCCACCATCAAGCAGCACAGAGCAGTCGATGCAGTGTTCCAGCACCTTGGGGCCCGCAAGACTGCCATCCTTGGTCACATGGCCCACCATGAAGATGGCCACATGATTCTGCTTGGCGTAGCGGGTCAGCAACGCAGCCGCTTCGCGCACCTGTGAGACAGAACCGGGGGAGGATTGCACATCCGCCACATGCATCACCTGAATGGAGTCGATCACCATGATCTGCGGCTGCTCCTGCTGGGCAATCAGGCAGATCTGCTCGACGCTGGTCTCGGAGAGCATCCGCAGCTTGTCGGTGGGCAGCCCAAGGCGGTTGGCCCGCATCGCGACTTGCTGGAGCGACTCCTCGCCGGTGACATAGAGGGTTTTCATCCGCTCTGCGAGACCACACATGGTCTGCAGCAGCAGGGTGGACTTGCCCGCCCCCGGGTTTCCGCCGATCAGAATGGCCGAGCCGGGCACCACACCGCCACCAAGTACCCGATCCAGCTCCTTGAAACCTGAGGTAAAACGGGGAATTTCGGTGGTGGCGATCTCTGCCAATGTCTGTACCTGACTGCCGACCGCGCCGGCATAACCGGTGTAACGGGCACTCTTGCCAGCGGGACTCACCGAACCGAGGCGCACCTCGGTAATGGTATTCCACTCCTTGCACTCGCTGCATTGACCTTGCCAGCGTGTGAAGTCGGCACCACATTCGGAACAAACATAAGCAGTTTTATTTTTGGCCATTGATAACTCGGGGACAGGATGAATTCCTGCTTGATATACTTGTTTGCGACCGACAGATCAAACCCAGAATCGGAAAAGTGACTTTCCGTGGCAGGAACAAATGGATTCAGAACACCAGCAACATCTGATTGAACAACTCGTCCCCTTGCTGCGGGAGAAAGATTTCGAGGAGATCTTCAACCGCATGACCCAGGAGGAAAACAGCAACAGCCGTTTTCTGATCAAGATGGAGCTCAAGCGCAAGTGCTCCCCCTGCCGCAGGGTCATCGACATGCGCGATGAGCTGGAGGATGAGTGCCTGGTGCATGAGTTCGACGGCATCACTCACTTCATGCCCGCCGATGCGATAGCCCTGTTCCAGTCCCAGTGCTATCTCTACCGCGATATCTATACCCTCGGCGTCTACGAGGCGCTGCAACAGTGGCAAAAGCAGCACCACAACGCCCGCGTGGATGGTCAGCTGTCGCCGCCGGCCAGCCCCTTCCGGCAATATGATGTCAACACCATTGCCTTTGCCAGCTACTACGGCCGCCGTCAGGAGCGGATGCACTTCAGCTCGCCGGTGCTGATCAAGTTTCAGGACGGAGAGAAGTTGTTCGCCAAGAGTTCCGATCTCTCGCTGGGTGGCATGAGAGTCTCGGTACCCTATCTGCCTAACTATCACACCGGCGCCCAGGTGGAGGTCTTCTTTACCGGACTGGAGCGGGACACCCCCAATCCGGTGCTGCACCAGCCGGTCGGCTATCAGATCCTCGGCGAAGAGAGCAAAGAGGGGAAATACTGGCTGCGGCTGGTGCGCTCCGGCGAACAGCCCGCCTTCGATACCTTCCTCAGCGACTTTATCGATGCCAACAAGATCCGCTATCGGGTCAGCGTCGACTATCTGCTCTCCGCCGCCATCATCAAGGGGTATGAGCAGTTCTATCTGCCGCGGATGACCGGCATGCCGCTCTTCTTCGGCACCGGCGACAGCCCCAATCTCGAGATAGCCCTGCGTACGGAAAACAACCAGCACCTGCTGGAGTATTGGCGCGATGAGAAAAACCGCGATGCCCTCGCGGGGCTTTTCAGCGCAGAGCGGATGAAACGGCTCTGCCCGGCCCCCGGCACCACCACCGAGACCATCATCTACTGCTTTACCCACACGGTGCGCAGCCACATCTACTTCTTCTCCGCCACCACCGAGGAGCTGCGCCAGAGTGGCCTCACCGCCCTCTTCTTCCAGGTGGGATCACGCCGCCCCAGCTGGCGTGTCTACAAGTTCACGCTGGAGGCATGCGATCTGGTCGAGGCGGATGTGGGACAACTGCAGGGGCAGGACAACCCGCAGTTGCAAGATATCCTGCTGCTCGAGCGGCTCAAGCAGATCGGCTATTGCGGCCTGTTGCAGGAGATCGGCCTGGAGTCCCAGCGGGAAGAGTTCCATCAGGAAGGGGTCAGCAACAACGCCAACGAGCTGCAACGCTTTGGTCACGAGCAGGGGGTTGCCCCGTTCGAGATCGAGACCCTGCACTATGTTCAGCTGCGCAAGGAGTCGCGCTACATCCACAAGACGGCGGTCGCCATCCATCACAACGGCAAATCCTGGATCGGCTGGACTCGCGACATCTCGACTCACGGCCTGCAAATCGAGCTGGAAGATGCCTTTATCGGCGAGAAGAACGATGTGGTGACCATCGCCCTGCCCCGCTTGCAGGAGCTCTCCAAGAGCATGGATTTGCAGCGCCTCTCCTACCGGCTGGTCAGTCTCAATATGACCCGCACCGTGCTGCACCTCTGCATCGAAGGGGATTCGGATCGCCATACCGGCCGCCAGTTCTTCAGCCTGCTGATCGAGAGCAACCAGAACAAGCTCAAGGCGGCGCAGGAGCAGCGCCGCTATCGCGGGCTGGCACGGGCCCTGCGCAACATCTATACCCACCACCTGTTCAACTCGCCGGTCTACGTCAACAAGCTGAAGGGCGCCCCCAAACCGGCCTCCATCGGCAAGTCTCTGCAACCGCGCAGTCTGCAGCGCCTGCTGCAAGCCTGTGCCGAGCTGCCGGAGCAGGAGAACCTCTATCCGCTGTTTCAGGGGGAGCTGCTCAAGGAGCTGCTGATGAACCCGCTGCGCGCCATCGAGCGGGAGGACAAACCGAGAGAAGACGAGGTCTATATCGCCAGCATCCAGACCAAGGCCGGCCTGCCCATCTTCAGCAGCCGGCTGGCCAGCAGCTTTGCCAACCTCAAAGAGAAGCGTCAGTTCATCGAGCTGGCGCACCAACAGGGGGAGTTCTACTCGGTGCTGGTCGGCATCTCCCGTACCGGACGGCCCGACACCAACTTCATCGCCAACGAGCTGGACTACATCGCCAAGTTCGCCATCCACAAGGCGCGCAAGCTGGAAGAAGAGCTGTGGAGCGTGGTGGGGGTGGGCGAACTGACCGATACCACCCAGGCCACCCTGTTCCGCTTTGGCATCACGCCGCCGCTGAACTGAAGATCCGGAAACAGACAAAAATGAAACAGGGCGCTCGAGGCGCCCTGTTTTTTGTCATGCCGCCTGCGGGTTGAGCAGCCAGTCGAGGATCTGGGGGAAGTGATCCTCCAGGGCCTGCGGGGCGGTCAGCATATTGATGTGGTCGTAATCGAGGCGGTTGCCGTTGTCCCGCCCCAATCGGGTGTGACGAGTGGCCGATCCCATCTCGTCGCTGAAACGGCGCACATCGGTCGGGTGACCCAGCACCTTGTCCGCTTTGGCCGAGATCATCCAGAGCGGTGGCCAGTTGACCCGTGCCGCCGCCTCGTCATAGGCAAAACCGTCGTGAGGATCCTGCCAAGGGCCGCACTTGACCCAAGGGATGGTCTCCTGCAGATAGCGCAGCGGCTCGTCGTCAGCACCGATCTTCAGATTACGAGCCGCCAGAAAACCACGGCGGCGGGCCAGCCAGGGGGCCAGCCGATTCCAGATCAGATCCACCTTCAGCCAGCGCTCAGGATTGTGCACCGACACACCGCGCTTGGTGCCAAAAAACAGCAGACTGGCCACCTGATCCGCCAGCTCGGGGAAGCGCACCAGGGTCGAGGCCATGATGACGCCGCCCCAGGAGTGAGCCACCCAGTGCACCTTGAAGCCGTGGTGGCGCGCGGCAATCCAGCGGTGCAGAGCGGGCAGATCTTCAGTAATGAGTTCATGCTGACCGTGCTCCGCCTGCTCGGCGATGGCGGGGGTACTGAGCCCGCGCCCGCGCAGATCGGCGACATAGACCTGAAAGCCGTGGCGAGCCAGAAAGCAGGCCAGCCCCTTGCCCGATTCGGTATAGAAAATCCGCCCGTTCTCGATGGCGCCGTGCACCATCAGGATCGGCTCTCCATGCACGGCGACCCGGGGTTTGATGTGGCGAACATGCAATTGATGGCCACCACAGGGGATAAACAGAGACTGCTGCAACAATTCCATTTTTATTGGTTTCCTCCTTGAAACACTGTCAGCGCTTGTCCCAACGTTGCTCGCTGCAGGCCCGCGCCGCCAGCAGGCAGATCACCCCCTCCAGATCGTGATGATTGAGGGTGGCCGCCGCCTGCGCCCGCACCAGCAGCTTGGCGTGAATGGCGATGCCAAGGCCCGCGATCCCCATCATTTTGAGATCGTTGGCACCATCGCCGATGGCCACGGTCTGGGCGGCAGCGATGCCGTACTCCTGAGCAAGCTGCTGCAACACCTCGGCCTTGACGCTGGCATCAACGATGCGCCCGCTCACCTTGCCGCTCAGCTGGCCCCCCTCCACCGCCAGCTCGTTGGCGAAGATGGCATCGAGCCCCAGATCGCGCTGCAACTGGCCAGCAAAACGGGTAAAACCGCCGGAGGCGATGGCCACCTTCCAACCCGCCCCTTTGAGGGTATCGACCATCAGCTGCAAGCCCGGCATCCAGGGCATCCATGCCGCCACCTCGTCGAGAATGGTGACCGGCGCCCCTGCCAGAAGGGCCACCCGATTGCGCAGGCTGTCGGAAAACTCCAGCTTGCCCTGCATCGCCGCGGCCGTCACTGCCGCCACCTGCTCGCCAACCCCGGCAAGTCGGGCAATCTCGTCTATACACTCGATGCGGATCGCGGTGGAGTCCATATCCATCACCAGCAGGCCGGGCTCGTTCAGGGTCGGTAGCGCGGGCAGATGGCAGAGATCGATCTCCCACTCACCGCTCTTGAGCTCGGCCACCAGCTCGGCAGAGAAGCGATCGCAGCCAAGCAGCAGCAACGGCACGCCCGCCACCTCGGTGGGAGGATAGAGGGTGGCCGCCAACCCCTGCGCTGCCAACAATGGAGACAAATGCGCCAGATGGGAGGCGCCCAGCCCCTTGCCAAACAGCACCAACCAGCCGCCAGCCTGCGGAGTCTCTGTCGGTTGCAACGCATCTGCGCTGAGCTGCCAACAGGGTGAGCCGGACAACAACGCGGGCCAATCGGATAACAGAGGGGGGAGCCGGGACAACAACATAAGGGATACGCCTTCCTTGGTGATCAGGGGGTTAACAATGCTGGCCCAGAGTAGCGTATTGCTTTTTGTACAGGCAAGCGCCAAGATCCCGCCACTCCTTGTTACCATGAGGTCTCGCGCTTGCAGCGTCATCTTCCCATCAAACGTGTTCTCAGCCTGGGTGCCGGTATCCTGCTCGGATGCTGGGTGCTCGGTGTGCTTATTCATATGCAGGGTGAAAGCCAGGCCTCGCTGCACAGCGAAGCGCGCAACCGGGCACAGGCGCTGGTCGCCTATGCCGCCCGCGACATGAAACGCTGGATCAAGGAAGAGAAGAGCAGCGAGCTGGAGCGGCTGGCGCGAGATCTGGCTGCGGAGCCGGAGATCCTCGATGCCACCCTCTACGACGGACGCGGCATTCCCCTCGCCCAATCGGAGCAGGCGGTGCCGCTGGAGAGCCTGCTGCCCATCGGCAGCGATAACAAGTCACTGCCGGAGCAGGGAAAGGGGCGGATCCAGTTCGTGCAGGAGATCCGGGATGGCGAGCAGACCATCGGCTTCCTGCGCATCACCCTGGAAGAGCAGCAGATGCTGGCAGACAAGGACACCCGGCTCAAGGTGGTGCAAGAGAAACAGCGGCTGATGCTGCTGGTTGCCCTGCTGGCCGGAGTGCTCATCTCCTACGGCGTGCGCCGTAACTACATGCGGGTGCGCAAGCACAAGAAAAAGAGTACGCCCCCCGCGCCACCTCCGGAAAATTGATGGCGCAACCAGAGAGCAGATACTAAAACGGCGGCCAGAAGGCCGCCGTTTCTTATTCGCAAAGGAATTATTTGTCGCCCAGCAGGACGGAATCCAGCGCGATCTCGATCATGTCGTTGAAGGTCAGCTGACGCTCTTCAGAGGTGGTCTGCTCACCGGTACGGATATGGTCAGAGACGGTGCAGATGGTCAGTGCCTTGGCACCGTACTCTGCGGCCACGCCGTAGATACCGGCAGCTTCCATCTCGACACCCAGGATGCCGTACTTTTCCATGACGTCGAACATGGAGGGGTCCGGAGTGTAGAACAGGTCGGCGGAGAAGATGTTACCGACGCGCACGGCAACGCCCTTGTTCTTGGCGGCCTGCACGGCATTGGCAACCAGGTCGAAGTCAGCGATGGCAGCGAAGTCGTGATCCTTGAAGCGCAGACGGTTTACTTTGGAGTCGGTGCAAGCACCCATACCGATCACCACGTCACGCAGTTTCACATCTTCACGCACGGCACCGCAGGAGCCCACGCGGATCAGGGTCTTCACACCGTAATCGGTGATCAGCTCTTTTGCGTAGATGGAGCAGGACGGGATACCCATGCCATGACCCATGACGGAGATACGACGGCCCTTGTAGGTACCGGTAAAGCCGAACATGTTGCGCACGTCGCAGATCTGCTCAACGTTCTCCAGGAAAGTTTCAGCGATGTACTTGGCACGCAGGGGGTCGCCCGGCATCAGCACGGTATCAGCAAAGGCGCCATCTTTCGCATTGATATGAGGAGTTGCCATTCTCTTGATTCCTTCACACTAGGTTGAGTTTTATTGTTTTATAAATTGCCCGCCGCCGAAGTGGCGGGCGGGTAAATTACAGGAAGCTGGTACCGTACGCCAGTTTCGGCAGGCCGTGGTAAGCCGCGATGCTCTGGCCGATATCGGCAAAGGTCTCGCGACGACCGACGGAGCCAGCCTTGACCGGCTTGCCGAAGAACAGCACCGGAATGTATTCGCGGGTGTGGTCGGTACCACCCCAGGTCGGGTCACAGCCGTGATCGGCAGTCAGCACCACCACGTCGCCATCTTGCAGCAGATCAAACAGCTCCGGCAGGCGGGAATCGAAATACTCCAGCGCACCGGCATAACCGGCAACGTCACGGCGGTGGCCGTAGGAGGAGTCGAAGTCGACGAAGTTGGTGAAGACGATGGTGTTGTCACCGGCCGCTTTCACCTCTTCCAGCGTGCGATCCCACAACTCGGTCAGACCGGTCCCTTTCACCTGCTTGGTGATGCCCTGTTGGGCATAGATGTCGGCAATCTTGCCGATGGAGACCACCTGACCGCCCGCATCTTTCATGTAATCCAGCACGGTCGGCGCCGGCGGCAGCACTGAGTAGTCGTGACGGTTGCCGGTACGCTTGAAGTTGCCCTTGCCAGTACCTACGAACGGACGCGCAATCACGCGGCCGATGTTGTAGGGCTCCAGCAGCTCGCGCACTATGTGGCACAGCTCATAGAGCTTCTCGAGGCCGTAGGTCTCTTCGTGGCAGGCAATCTGGAATACGGAATCGGCAGAGGTGTAGAGGATCGGCTTGCCGGTCTTCATGTGCTCTTCGCCCAGATCGTCCAGCACCTGGGTACCCGAAGCGTGGCAGTTGCCCAGATAACCCGGCAGACCGGCCTTCTCGACGATGGCGTCCAGCAGCTCCTGCGGGAAGCTGTTGTGGTGATCCTTGAAGTAGCCCCACTCGAATAGTACGGGCACACCGGCGATCTCCCAGTGACCGGACGGGGTGTCCTTGCCGGAGGAGAGCTCCTGAGCAAAGCCGTAGGCACCGACCACCTCGATATCTTTTTTCAGCCCTTCCGGGAAGTAGCCGGAAGCCTGCTCGCAGGCGTGGCCCAGACCCAGCTTGTTGAGGTTGGGCAGATTGAGGGCACCACGGCCTTCAATTTCACCTGCCGCACACGCCTTGGCGATATGGCCAAGGGTGTTGGCGCCCACATCTCCGAACTTGTCGGCGTCGGCAGCTGCGCCAATACCGAAAGAGTCCATCATCAGAATAAAGGTACGTTTCATGGGTCTTCCCCTTGTTACAAATCGGCCAGGGTGATACGGCGGTACACTTCAGGCAGTGCTTCCGGCCGCTCGCCACCAATCCGGACAGCCGCCTGCACCATGCTGGCAGCCTGAGCATATTGCTCTTCAGTCTGAGCGTGGATCATCGCGATCGGCTTGTCAGCATCGACGCTTTGACCCAGGCGGATAAAGTCGGTCAGACCGACCGCATAATCAAGTTTGTCACCGGCAGCGCGCCGACCACCGCCCATGGCGACCACAGCCAGACCCAGTTCGCGGGTATCCATGGCTGTCACAAAACCGCTGTTGGCCGCGTAGACCGGGCGCACGATGGCAGCCTTGGGCAGGTAAGCGTCATAACGCTCCATAAAATCGGCCGGGCCACCGAGACCTGTCACCATGCGACCGAAGATCTCGGCCGCCTTACCGTTATCCAGCACCGCCTGCAGCTTGGTGCGGGCATCGCGCTCGTCGCTGGCCAGACCGGCGGAGATCAGCATCTCGGCGCACAGCGCCATGGTCACTTCGTGGATGCGCGGGTTGCGATATTCACCGGTCAGGTAGCGCACCGCTTCACGCACTTCCACCGCGTTACCGGCGCTGGAGGCCAGCACCTGGTTCATATCGGTCAAGAGCGCAGAGGTGCGGCAACCGGCACCGTTGGCCACGGCCACAATGCTCTTGGCCAGCTCTTCGGACGCTTCGAAGGTCGGCATAAAGGCGCCGGAGCCCACTTTCACATCCATCACCAGCGCTTCGAGCCCGGAGGCGAGCTTCTTGGAGAGGATGGAGCCGGTGATCATGGCGACAGATTCGACGGTGGCGGTGATGTCCCGTACTGCATAGATACGCTTGTCAGCGGGGGCGAGATCGCCGGTCTGGCCGATGATGGCGACACCCGCCTCTTTCACCACTTTCAGGAAACGATCGTTGTCGACCGAGGTCTGGTAGCCGGGAATGGCGTCCAGCTTGTCGAGGGTACCGCCGGTGTGGCCCAGGCCACGGCCGGAGATCATCGGCACGAAACCGCCGCACGCAGCGACCATCGGGCCAAGCATCAGGGAGACAACGTCCCCCACCCCGCCGGTGGAGTGCTTGTCGACAATCGGGCCACCCAGATTGAGGTGATCCCAGGTCAGCACCATGCCGGAGTCGCGCATGGCGCAGGTCAGGGCAACCCGCTCATCCATGGTCATGTCTTTGAAGTAGACCGCCATCGCCAGCGCCGCAATCTGCCCCTCGCCGATGGTGTTATTGGTAATGCCCTGAACGAAGAATTGAATCTCTTGGGTACTGAGCGCTTCACCGTTGCGCTTCTTGCGAATAATTTCTTGAGGCAAAAACATCTTTCATTCCCTCCGCCATTGCTGGCGTTACACAAGCCTGAATCCTTGCC
This sequence comes from Aeromonas sp. R2-4, assembly GCF_040908365.1. Classification (NCBI taxonomy): domain Bacteria; kingdom Pseudomonadati; phylum Pseudomonadota; class Gammaproteobacteria; order Aeromonadales; family Aeromonadaceae; genus Aeromonas; species Aeromonas sp. R2-4. Next base: position 139,766 of record NZ_JBFODO010000055.1, on the reverse strand, counting down.
CGCACACCGCATGGTGGGGGCTAACAGGGCGGACAGCAGTCCGCCCTCTCATCAACCTATTAGTAACCGCTGGTGTTGGCCGGCTTGTCGCCATGCCCCAGAGTGGCCAGCAGACTGGCCAGCAGGCTGGATGCACCAAAGCGGAAGGTACGGGCGGATACCCAGTCGTTGCCGAGGATCTCTTCGGCCATGGTCAGGTACTGACCGGCAACGGCGGCATCTTTCACGCCACCAGCTGGCTTGAAGCCGACTTTCGGATTCTTGGCCTTGATCACTTCCATCATGATGCGTGCCGCTTCTGGGGTCGCATTGACCGGCACCTTGCCGGTGGAGGTCTTGATGAAGTCGGCACCGGCATCGATACAGATTTCGGAAGCGCGACGGATCAGCGCCTCTTCTTTCAGCTCGCCGGTTTCGATGATCACTTTCAGCAGCACGTTGGCACCGCAGGCCTCTTTACAGGCTTTGACCAGATCAAAACCAATCTGTTCATTACCAGCCATGAAGGCGCGATACGGGAACACCACGTCCACTTCGTCAGCACCGTAGGCGACTGCGGCACGGGTTTCGGCCACGGCGATCTCGATGTCGTCGTTGCCGTGCGGGAAGTTGGTCACGGTCGCAATGCGTACGTCGGCAGCGCCGATCTCACGCAGGGTCTTGCGAGCGATAGGGATAAAACGGGGGTAGATGCAGACGGCGGCGGTCAGGCCAGCCGGTGACTTGGCCTTATGGCACAGGTCGATCACCTTCTGATCGGTGTCGTCATCGTTCAGGGTGGTCAGGTCCATCAGGTTCAGGGCGCGCTGAGCGGCCACTTTCAGATCAGTCATTCTGTTCTCCAAAGTCTCGATTTAATCCAGATAACCGGGCACCACCATACCATCCAGCGATGGATGCACAGGCAGTAATCCCCAGCTATACGGGAATGGAATTACAGTGCGAAGGCACCGGCACTATCGGGATGCTATTCAAAACACCCTGCAGGCACTGCGACTGTAAATAAGGCAAGAGCCCTGTCACTTTCTTACAAAAGTGCGGACTTGGTTCCATGAAGACTTGAGAAAGGCCGACAACATCTGACCCGACTTCCCAATCAATTCCATTTGACCGCCAACACCCGATTTCATCGAGTATTAGTCATTGCCAGCACCCTGCTGGCAATGCCTATTTCAGCCGAGATACCCCCTGTTTGCAAGCCGGATTTGCCAATTTCAGAGGTACCTCACATCTGGCAAATCCAGGTCTAAAAAAGCCTTACGAAAAGAAACGGGTCAGGATCCAGGAGTAGGCCAATCCCCCCAGATAGACCCCGACGATCCCCATTACCCCGGACAAAACGGGAGGCGCCGGGATCGGCAATTTGAGGAAAGAAAACAACAAACCGACTATAAAGCCGGCCACCATCGCCAGTAGCACTTCATTCATATAACCTCCGATTTGACTCATTTTATTATTAGTTTAGATAGGAAAACGGTTGTCACCGCTCCATACGCGAACGCCACGGCAGATGCCGTGGCGTTCGTGTTTATACCCTGTCAGTCAGGCGGCGATTACATGCCGGACAGTGCCAGGAAGAAGCCTGCGATGGTTGCAGACATCAGGTTGGACAGAGAGCCAGCCAGTACGGCTTTCAGACCAAAGCGTGCAATGGTACCGCGGCGGTTCGGCGCCATGGACCCCAGACCACCCAGCAGGATGGCAACAGAGGAGAGGTTGGCAAAACCACACAGCGCGAAGGAGATGATCGCCTTGGTGTGATCGGACATGGCCACACCGTTGATCAGCACTTCGTCTTTAAGGTACGGAGCGAAGTTCAGGTAAGCAACGAACTCGTTCACTACCAGCTTCTGACCGATGAAGGAACCGGCAACCACTGCTTCATTCCAGGGCACACCGATCAGGAAGGCCAGCGGGGAGAAGATCCAACCCAGCAGCAGTTCCAGAGAGAGTTGCGGATAACCGAACCAGCCACCCACACCGGAGAAGATACCGTTGATCATGGCGATCAGACCGATGAAGGCCAGCAGCATGGCGCCGACGTTCAGGGCCAGTTGCATACCGGCAGAGGCGCCAGCAGCAGCAGCGTCAATGACGTTGGCAGGCTTGTCATCCAGCTCGGCATCGGCAGAGCTTTCGTCGTAGTTCGGGGTCTCGGTCTCGGGAACCAGCAGCTTGGCGAACAGCAGACCACCCGGTGCAGCCATGAAGGAGGCAGCAATCAGGTACTCCATCTTCACGCCCATGGAGGCGTAACCGGCCAGTACGGAACCGGCAACGGAAGCCAGACCACCACACATGACGGCGAACAGCTCGGAGTCAGTCATCTTGGCGATGTAGGGACGAACTACCAGCGGCGCTTCGGTCTGACCGACGAAGATGTTGGCGGTTGCAGAGAGGGATTCGGTGCGGGAAGTACCCAGTACTTTCTGCAGACCGCCGCCCAGCAACTTGATGACCATCTGCATGATGCCCAGGTAGTAGAGCACTGCAATCAGGGAAGAGAAGAAGATGATGACCGGCAGAACACGGAAGGCAAAGACAAAGCCGCCGCCACCGAACACTTCAAACATCTTGTTGCTGACCAGACCGCCAAACAGGAAGTCGATCCCGTTCTGGCCGTAGCTGATCACGCTGGATACCGCGTCGGACACGCCGACCAGGATATCGCGACCAACCGGAACATAGAGAACAAACGCCCCCAGACCGGCTTGAATTGCGAACGCACCGACAACGGTACGGACGTTGATTGCCTTGCGATTGCTGGAGAACAGCACCGCGATAAGGACGAGCGTCGCCATCCCTACCAGACCCATGAACAAATTCATTATTATCTTCCTCTAGTAGCACCTGACTTGTTAGTGAGTTGTTATTAAACCCAACTAATCAAGGGGAGCGCATTATACTAATTAAAGTCCGATAAAATAGAATGCTGGTCACATTTTATCGTTATCAAAATGTCCAAGTGTCACAAAATTAGACAGCAAACGATTTTTACGCTCATTTTTTTTCCTGACAACTAAATCAGGTGTTGCGAAATTGTTTCATAGCTATTGGTCGTGATGGAAAATATGCCGGGCAGTTTCAAATAACACCTTGGCAACATCTGCCGATGGTTCATCCCGCAATGTCATCAATATTTCCGCTATTTTCGGCAGCGCTTCCGGGGTATTCCGGGTGCCTTGCTCACCTTGTAAGGGCATATCGGGCGAATCGGTTTCCAGCACCAGGGCCTCGAGCGGCATGGCCCGAAATACCTCTCGCGTCTTGTTCGCCCGTTCAAAACTGATCACCCCGCCCACCCCGAGTCGAAAGCCCAGTTGCCAGAAAGCCTCCGCCTGCTGCAACGAACCGCTGAAAGCATGGATCACCCCGCCACGAGGCGGCTTGAAACGGCGCAACAGCTTGGCCACAGTGTCATTGGCACGCACCGAGTGGATCATCAGGGGAAGCCCGGCATCAGCAGCCAGCCGGACCTGAGCCTCAAACAGCGCAAGCTGCCCCTCCTGCGGCACGTGAGAACGGAGGTCAAGCCCGCACTCGCCAATGGCCACCAGCCCTGCAGGCTGGCTCATCACCAGCGTTCGCAGCCGCTCCATCACCCCCTCCCGCTGTTCACCGGCATACCAGGGATGAATGCCCAGACCATAAAAGAGGCCGTCATGTTGCTCTGCCAGTGCCATCACACGAGTCCAGTTATCCTCTGCGATGGCAGGAATGATATACTCCGTCACCCCTAATGCCAGACAACGGGCCAGCAGTGCCTCCCTGTCCTGGTCAAACACCGGAAAGTCGAGATGGCAATGGGTATCTATCAGCTGCATATCACTCACACCTGTTTGCGGTATTTAATGGGTCATTGAACATGATGAACAACAGAAACAACGGCTTTACCCTGATTGAACTGGTGCTGGTGATCATAGTGCTGGGGATCTTGGCCGTCACCGCCCTGCCCCGATTTATCAATATCAAGGATGATGCCCTGAAAAGCACGGTCTCGGCGACCGCAGGCAGCTTTGCCAGTGCAGTTCAGCTGGCTCATGCTGGCTGGGCGGTGAAAGTGCAGGGGCAAGCGATCGCGCTATATAACCTGAGCAGTTTTGGCAACAGCACGATAGACATCAACCGCTATGGCTGGCCGGCGGGGACAAACGAGGATTACTACAAACCGGCAGACACCCCCTATAAGACCGGCGCAGGCAACCATATCTCGGTCAATAATGCTGAGGATTGCGAGTTGCTATTTAATAACCTGCTAGATGGCAGCCAAACTGTTGCCAGTGTAGAGCTCAACAGCGGAGTTATTCCAGAAGGGGTTGATTACCTGTCCAGCGATATTAAAACAAAGCATAAAGATGAAGATGAACCGAACGAAGAACACAATAACTGCCGCTATATCCTGCGCGACTCAATCAACCGCTTCCAGACCAGCTCGGATTATCGAAACGGCCTTGGCTTCGAGTACAACAGTGTTACCGGCGCCGTGACCCGCAATTTTGATTGAGCTCAGCCTCTTCTGCGCAAGCTCGCTCTTTGCTTGAATCATCATCATAACGAACCGGCGTGCAGCAGCGCCGGTTCTCCTGAGTGAGCCCCCACTCCTCACACCATGCATCGTAACGGGCCAGCCAACGCAGCAATATCCCCTTCATCGTCACACCTCCGCCAACAGGTTCAGGTCAAAAACCATCCTAATCAGAGTCGGCAAGGGGAGCAAGTCATCCCCATAACCGCGATCAGGCGGAATAAAAAAGAGCCGGTCAGCATGGCTGACCGGCTCTTTTAACATTCCCTGAAGAGGTTATCCGATGAGCGGCAGCTCATCAGCCTCACAGACTCTTCAGCTTCTCTTCCGGCAGGGCCAGCTCGTCGTTGTGGTTGACGCCGATACCGCGCTCCAGCACATGACGGGCGATGGCGTGCGCTTCTTCCAGCGAGTGCATGCTGTAGGTGCCGCACTGATACTCGTTCAGCTCGGGGATCTTGGCCTGATCCTGCACGGTCAGCACGTCGCTCATGGCTGCCTGCCAGGCTGCGCCAACACGGGCTTCGTCCGGCGCGCCGATCAGGCTCATGTAGAAGCCGGTACGGCAACCCATGGGGGAGATGTCGATGATCTCCACGCCATTGCCGTTCAGGTGATCACGCATAAAACCGGCGAACAGGTGCTCCAGCGTATGGATACCGCGCTCAGAGAGGATCTCCTGGTTAGGCACACAGAAACGCAGGTCGAACACGGTAATAGTGTCCTTGTTCGGGGTCTGCATGGTCTTGGCCACACGCACCGCTGGCGCCTCCATACGGGTGTGGTCAACGGTAAAACTGTCCAATAACGGCATTTCTGACTCCTGATTTGGTTACCAGAACCAGCCCCCACGGGAGAGCTGATCCTTGCATTGACGGTACTGGGCGCCGTAGCGCTGGGCGCGAGCTTCCACTTTGCGAGAGGTCTTCATCAACCACTCCTTGCTGCGATAGCTGCCACGCCGGTAGCCACCCCACCCTTCGTGATAGTTGAGGTACTGGCCATAGGCATCCCACTTGGAGGTGCCATTGAGCCGCTGGGCTTTGTTAGTGTACCAACCCATAAAATCGATGGCGTCGGCAAAATCATCGCGGTCACTCCAGCTGTTGCCGGTTTCCCGCTGGTAATCCGCCCAGGTTTCATCTTTGACCTGAGCATAACCATAAGCCGAACTGGCCCGCCCGGTCGGGATGAAGAGGAAATACTGCATCGGCGGCTGAGCATCATGTACGTACGAGGACTCCTGATACATCATGGCCATCACCACATGGATCGGCGTCCCCCACTTCTCGTTCATCTTGAGCGCGGCCTTGTGCCAGTCAGGCTTCTCGCGAAAGATCTGGCACAGATTCTCCGGCTGGGCCGGTGGACGGGTACTGCAAGCAGTCAGGCCCGCCAACAGGCTTGCGACCACCACAAAGCGCATCCACCCCATCAAATGAGGCCACACTTCACGCCTCTGGTCAGGTAAAGATATAGCCAAGGTCAGATCGCGTCTTCGTTCTCTTCGCCGGTACGGATACGAATGACACGCTCCACCTCGCAGACGAAGATCTTGCCATCACCAATCTTGCCGGTACGGGCGGTGTTCTGGATCGCTTCCAGACAGGCATCGAGATCCTCGTCCTGCACCACCAGCTCCACCTTCACTTTCGGCAGGAAGTCGACCATATATTCAGCGCCGCGATAGAGCTCGGTATGGCCCTTCTGGCGGCCGAAGCCTTTGACTTCGGATACGGTCATGCCGTTGATGCCGATCTCGGCCAGGGCCTCGCGCACATCGTCCAGCTTGAACGGTTTGATGATGGCTTCAATCTTCTTCATGGTGACTCCTTACCAGTTCTGTTTGCCGAACCCGGATGTAATGGGGTAACGGCGATCCTTACCAAAGTTGCGAGCCGTAATGCGGGGCCCGACCGCCGCCTGACGGCGCTTGTATTCGTTGAGATCCACCAGGCGGATCACCTTGCGCACCACCGCTTCCTCGAAGCCTTCTGCCACCATGTCGGCGACCGAGGCATCCTCTTCCACGTAACGCTTGAGGATGGCATCCAGGATGTCGTATGGCGGCAGGCTGTCCTGATCCACCTGATCCGGTGCCAGCTCTGCTGAAGGGGGGCGGTCGATAACCCGCTGCGGGATCACGTAGTCGACCGAGTTGCGATATTCGCACAACTTGAAAACCAGCGTCTTGGGCACATCTTTCAGCACGTCGAAACCGCCCGCCATGTCACCGTACAGGGTGGCATAACCCACAGCCATTTCACTCTTGTTGCCAGTGGTCAGCACGATACGACGACGCTTGTTGGAGAGCGCCATCAGCAGCACACCGCGGCAGCGGGCCTGCAGGTTCTCTTCTGTGGTATCGCGGGCGGTACCTTCAAACAGTGGTGCCAGCTGGGCCATAAACCCTTCGAACATCGGCTCGATGGAGATGATGTTGAACTCAACCCCCATCCGCTCGGCCTGCTCCTTGGCATCTTCCACACTCATCTGTGCTGTGTAGCGGAACGGCATCATCACCGCCTGCACCTTGTCGGCCCCGATGGCATCGGCCGCGATAGCCAGCGTCAGCGCCGAGTCGATCCCGCCGGAGAGACCCAGCACAGCGCCGTGAAAGCCGTTCTTGGTGACATAGTCGCGCACTGCCAGCACCAGTGCCTGATAGGTCTCGGCCAACGGCTCGAGCGGCGCCGCGGGTTCCCGCTCCTTCACCGGCTGGCCATCAGCAAAACGTACCAGCGCCAGCTCTTCGGCAAACGGGGCCAGCTTGTGGGTCAACTCACCCTGGCTGCTGAACACCTTGGAGCAGCCGTCGAAAATCAGCTCGTCCTGACCGCACACCTGATTGAGGTAGACCAGCGGCAGACCGGTCTGATCGCAGCGCTCGGCCATCAGCTCGCGGCGGATCCAAGGTTTTTCCTGATCATAGGGCGAGGCGTTGATGGTGAGCAGCAGTTCGGCCCCTGCCGCCTTGGCGGCCAGCGCCGGACCCGGCTGCCACAGATCTTCACAGATGAGCAGCCCCAGCTGGTGACCCCGGAACGGCACCACGCAGGTCTCGCTTGCAGCGGTAAAGTAGCGCTTCTCATCAAACACGCCGTAGTTGGGCAAATCCTGCTTGAAGTAACGGGCAATCAGCTGGCCCTGCTCATAGAGGGAAGCCACGTTGTAGAGCGCCTCTCCTTCACGCCAAGGGTGACCCACCAAAATGGCACAGTTGCCCTGCCATTTGGCAACACGAGCCAACGCGGCTTCGACCCGGATCATCAGATCGGCGCGCAGCAGCAGATCTTCCGGTGGATAGCCGGTCAGGGCCAGCTCGGAGCAGACCAGCAGATCGGCACCTTGCTGCTCGGCCTGAGCCGCCGCAGCGAGCACTTTGTCAGTGTTATCTTCGATGGCGCCTACCGTCAGATTCAACTGGGCAAGCATCAGAGAGAGGGCTTTTGCCATGGCGATGCATCTTGAATTCGAAAATGATGGGGAATGATAAAGAAAAGGGGGGCAATCTGCCAGTTCAAGACAGGCGTAACCGTGTGACAGCAACCAGCGGGAAGGATAAGCTGTACATAGTCACGGAACGACAGGCCTTCGCAGATATGAAAAACGCCGGATTTACCCTGATGGAGTTGATGATAGCCATTGCGCTGGGCGTCATTCTGTTGGGGATTGGTATTCCTTCTTTGGGCTCTCTGCTTAAAGACAGCACGGCTAACTATGAAAGCGAGCGGTTGATTAAGCTCCTGCGCTTTGCCCGCACCCAAGCTATCAGTGACCAGCAAACCGTCACCGCATGCCTAATAAACAACAATAACGAGTGTGTTGAACAGGATCCGGTTCAATTATTGGTTTTCATCGATGATGACGGTAATGCCGAGCTGGACGAAGGGGAAGTAGAACTCGCACGCACACCAGCTTTTACTCCAGATACCACCATCAGTTCAACCAGACCCCGAGTCTTGTTTGCCGCTGATGGAACCAGCCTAGGTACCAATATGACCGTAAGGGTCTGCATCAGCGAAGAACCCAGAGTTGATGTTGTAATCGCAGCATCAGGTCGCAGCAGTAAATCCGAAACCACCAGCATTTGCCCTTGACCACTATCTTGGCTGCAGTTTCTCTTGCCGTTGCGCAGCCTCAAGATTGAATGGCTGTTCGGTTGGCTGACACTCGATAACTCTCTTCACCATCAGGAGTTGCCCATTCAGTTCAAACCCTTTCTTTTGAAAGACGATTTCAGCACTCTGGCTATCCTTTATCGTTCCCTGAATAACGACATAGGTATCATTTGCCAACTCGACATAGCATTTTCTATCCACGACAGCATAGACATTGGCCGCATTTGACAACGCCATCAGCCAGAGGATCATTTTCATTGTGGCTCATCCTCATACAGGTATATTTTCTTGGGCGTCATATCCATTTCAGCCTCCTCCGCACCTTCCGAACACTCCCCCTCGCCGGTACAGCGCTCAGGAACCCCTTCTCCTTCGTCTTTGAGAATCACCTCTTCACCTGGGGCTCCGCCAATAATCCGGATCTTTGAATCATCACCAGCATGGATCACCAGATCATCGGCCACCTTGTTATTGACTTCCACATAGCGTTCCGGGATTTCATTACCATCCTGATCCACCACATATTTGAAAGAGGTACCGTAATGCATGTCGACCATATACTGCCGCATCGCGCCTATCGACTGGATCGTACACTCCTCGAATGACTGAACCTGCGGTAAAAAAGAGGTAAAATAGAGCTTGCCTTGCAGCACAACACCAGACCCCATCGACTTCTCTCCTGACTCGGCTAGCCAATATTTCCAACCCAATTTACTGGTAATGGCAGCTCTCAAACTAAGCAGGTCATTGGTGTCCGTGACACCAGCCAGAGGATCAACCGATACGTCATACAAGTCCGTCATCGTGATAGGGGCTGGAGCAGCAGTGTTATAACTCTTGGTAACTACCCCGTAGTCACGCAACATAAAATAGGCGTTTTGCACGGTAGACTCGGACGATGGGCGGTTTCGATCACCAGAACCAATCAGCACTGCATCGAATGGCCTATCTTTGAACGAGAAATAATCTTCGCCACTAATTACCGTCTTGGTCACTTGCTTGTTGATAGTACGTACCAATACAGGCTGAGTGAAAAAGCGGCGGTCATTAGCCTGTACATCATCAGACCCAAGACTGGCAAACTTGAAAACACTCCAGGAGCTAGTACTGGTTGAAGGCATATCCAGGCGCCAGATATTGCCGCCTGTATCACCAGCATAAATTCGGTCAGTTTTCCCATCACCATCACTGTCTAGAGTGGAAACTGACCCCGGCATGCTATCAACCATCGCAGTCACCTGCTTGTTGGTACTGGAGCCAGCTCCAGGTGTTGCGCTGAACACAAGAGCACCACTATCGGCATCGACCATGTAGACGCCCATACCCTTGCTGTCAGAGCTACCTATCCCGACTTTACTCTTATTGGCATCGTAACCACCGGAAAAAACCATCACCAATCGCTTGTTGCTCGGAGGAGCATCCCAAGGAATATAAGCCACCTCCGGTACTGACCAGGTTTCCCCCAGTAATGAGAAGCCCGCAGTCTGACTATTGATCGTCCATTTCAAGCTGGGGGCATCTGGGTTGGTAATATCAAGTGCATAGTAGCTACTACCACCCCCTCGCAAACCGAAAAGCAGCCAGACAAAGTCTCCCTCTGATGCCTTGATAACACCATTCCTATTGGCATCCTTAATCAACGCAACCGGTGAAGCATCAACACCGTAGATATGATCGCCAGACTCGGCATTGAGACGTAGAGCTTCTTGCCTGGGCAACAGCTCATAGGGGATCATGGCCCAGCTTTCATCAACCGTACTACCGAGATCTTTGAACATATGCAGGAAACCAGCATTGGTTCCCATCAGGATCCGCAAGTCAGGGGTACAGGTGCTCTGGCCTGAAGCAATGGAGCAACCATAATTGACCACCAATGGACGAGAGTGCAGGGGGTCTCCCACTATGTATGGCCGAATGGTGGTACTGGCATCATAATCTTCATCGTCCACATCGACACCTTTTGTCCAGTCGATCTGTCCGTCAAGTTCGGTGGCACTGGCCAACCGCATGTAACTAGCCAAGTTGTCGGCAGAGCCTGCGATCGACACCAAATTGGCTTTGTTAAAAGCATCCAATCGCTTGGGCGATGCAACCGTATTGATCACATAAAGATTGCGATTGGTCTTCTCTGCCAGCATGGCCTGCACGCCGCCCTTGGCAACCAGATTGCCATCCCGTTCCGATGACCAATAGGTCTGAGCCTGATCCAGAATGGAACCATCTACCTTGATGGCGGGCAAACCGTTAACATCTGCCACATACCCATCACCAGACAAAACTAGCTTCTTCAGGTTACCCTTCCAGCGCGGCCCTGTATCAGGCTCGAACATGGCGTAATAGATATTATTGAGGCTGCGAGTCCGGTCAAAGTTGTTAGTGGTAATAGCTGGCGACACCAGAGAGGTGTTTATCCGCAAAATGGCTAACAGGGAAGATCGCAACGCCTGAGTGAGCGCTTCAGCACTGACCGCAGGGTAATATTGACCGCCTCCACGTCTCGCCGTTTCTGCCAGCAGATTGCCCGCCCCAGAGATCGCGTCATCACCAAACCCCACGGTAAACGTGGTAACAGTCTGCTTGCCGGGCGATGAAGTATTTACATCCTTGTTCTTCATGTAGCCAGCCATCGCTGCCAGATAGCTCTTGGAAGTGCCGGAACCATATCCCACTGTTGAGCCGTAGGCCGCCCGTTCATCTGGGCTTAGCGAATCCGTCAACGCTTTTACTGCACTATCAGCAGCCGTATCGCTGGTCGGAGCACCATCAGTGACATAGATGACATAGCCATTATTTGAACATTTGTCATAAGGCGAGGTGTAAGTACCTTCCGGATCTTCAGCAAGCTTGTCCCGCGTACCACCTTGCTTGCCATAGAGCACGGATTGCCCTCCGTAGAAACGGTAGGCTTCATAGAGGGTTTCACATAATGGCGTATTGGTCGTAGCCGACAGGTCTTCCACAGTATTGAGCAAGTCCTGTTCGGCAGTAATGGTGCCGACAATATCGTCGTTACTGAGGATGCGACGCACCACTCTGCCACCATTGGTGCTGGTACTATTGTTGGTATTGAAGATGGCCAAGCCGAAATCAACCCCAGGAGTGGAGGAGATCACCGACTTGACTGCATCCTTGGCGATACGTAAGCGCGATTCAACGGCATAACCCGTCGGCCCGTAATACCAGCGGATATAGTTGGCAGTGTAGAGAGTTACACTGGTATTGCTACCCGATGTGGCATTATTCGCATTAGCTGTGTAATACCACTCGCCGCGAGTGTTGCTGGTTTTGTCGACCGGATAACCATCGCCGACCGCCCCCACCACCAGCGTTCCGTTGAAAGGATTGGCAGGATTGCGGTTCTGAATATCCTGCTTGCAGTCGACAATGGTGATGTCATCTTCGTACTTGCCAGAGATGGTCTCCCAATCCCCCTGACGAGGTAATCCATTGCGATAACTTGAATAGACATACGTCCAGACTTGGGACTGAAAATAACCGACCGTGCTTAGGGGGGTCTTTGATGAGGCGCAAGCATTGATGCTGTCGCGAAAACGCCGAGAACTATTGATGGCGGGCACAGAACCATCGGTCGAATAATAGATATAATTAAGCGAGTTACTGGTATCAGGATCTCGGTTCAGCGCTGGGTAGACAGTGGCAGGATTATACTTTTCCCGCTCCAGCTCCATGGTTTCGGCCATACTGCCAGAGTTGTCGAAGATAATCAGCACCTTGGGCCGATAATCTCCCGCTTTCGAGAAGTCATAGATGAACAGTTCGGTATCATCCGAGTAAGCATCGCTGGCGACAGCTGGCACACTAAGTGCACACAGGGCCATCAGCCACAGTTTTCCATGATGTAACATCGCTGTCGCTCCTATTCAGCCGTCTTTAACAATGGCTGTTCGACTCCAACCGTCCACGTCATAGGACGCCCCTGTTTTCCGTACGTTTGGCTTGCCTCTAGCTCTACATAACGGCAGGCTGGTATGACGTTCTTGCTGGTCGCGTCAAATCGGCGCTTGCACACTGTTTCACTTCTATATTGCATGGTGGCGTTACCCATAGAGCCACTCACTGTTGACGTTGCCGTCGAAACAGAAGGCATCTGAGCAATCTGGGTAGCAAGCCCTGCTTGCTGCATGGCGCCACCTATGATGCCCTCTACTCTGTGTTCGACTTGCTGTAACGCTGCCGCCGCTCCACTAGCACGTAAATCCATGCCCCCAGATTGCATCAACACCACGGCAATCAAAGTCAAAGGGGCCAGAATCACCAGCGCCACGATCAATGCCACGCCACGTGAATGCTTCACTACCCACCTCCCGCCATCACCATGGGATTACGCAGTACCACAGTACTTTCCAGCAACAAGCGTCGAAACCCATCCCCATTGCCAGCCACGCTGATATCTCCCAGTTGATAGACATTGTTGTTGGTATAGCGACTGGATGCCTGCAGCGAGCGCACAAGCAAAAAAACACGGACTGCGATGACCCGCCCCTCGCCCCACTCTTGCGAGGTGACTGCATCTATGGAGGAGAACTTGTCTACACGCCCATCTGGCACATTGCTTGTATCGACCCCAAACAACAGCACCATGCGTTCAATACCATCAACCAAAGCCCCAGATATCAACCAAGAACCGCCATCAGCAGTGAGGATACGCTTGCGCAGTTCAAAACCCCCACGACCATTAGGCGAGAGGTAATAGACATGATGCTGGTACTCCCAAATCTGACGCATCGGCATGGCAGCCTCGGAAGGCGCAGCCTCATTACCTCTGAATAAATGAGCCTGTTGAGTATTGGTGGCCATATAGAAACGATTGGCATCCAGTCCTCCTGTCACCGGATTGCCAATCAGGCGCTTGATACTGATAACATCCGAGCCGGCAACGCGAGTAGAGGATGAGATACAGGCAAAACCACTCATGGTGCCTGCAGCACTGATATGAGTAACCCACAGCGGGCGTACTGGAAAAAGGTTGGAGGGTAGACTCCCTTCATTTCTCTCATCCAGACAGTCATTTGTCACGGCAGCATCAGCAGACAAAGTGAGCTCATCACCCGCAATCAGAGCCCCCCCCGTGAAATCCCCCCAAAACCCGGCCCAGCGTAAATCCTGAGTGATGAGACGCATGGCAATTCGACCATTTTCGAGCAGCTCACTCTGATCGAAGGACTCATTGGTGGTAGCGCGTGAGGCCACAAAAATACTCATCACCCCACCGAGCAGAAAAACACCAATCACCATTGCGATGAGCCATTCAACCAGCGTAAACCCATGATGTTTCATAGCGTCGTCATCAGAACGAACTGACGCCTCGTTAAATCAACACCTGCAATTCCACATGCCGTCGTAATCGTTGACGCAACGCCATTTGCCCCATCATGAGATGATTCACGTCCAGCCCAAAAAATTGAGACCGTCAATGCATTGCTGGCTCCCTTGATAATGCAGCCGGTGGGATTTTGTAATGTTGCTCCGGCCCCAGAAGCAGCACTTCCCATTAATGACTGTCGCCAATAATAGAGATCGAGATCCCGTAACTGAGCATCGCTACAGCTGCTCATAGTGCCATTTTCATTAGCGCAAGATGGCAATGATGAAGTGCCAGCGCTGACAATCCAGGTATTGTTAGTTTGCGACTCCCAGGCTCCACGGTTGACTCTGAGCCTCTCAACCATATCGTTAGCCAACCAGCTGGCTATTGTGCGCTGTCGGGCTTCATATCCGGAAAACTTCGACTGAGCCTGCATAGCAACCAGTCCCAGCAAGCCAAATGACAACACTACTGCCGCTATCATCACCTCCAGCAGGCTGAATCCTCTCTCATGTGGTGAAACATGAATGGCCATGGGCTATTCCCAACAGCTATTGCTAGCTGCACCAGAAGCAGTTTTGACGCCCAACTGATTAATGGAAAACACTGTGCAATCGGTATCGTTGGCTTGGGCTGTCGTCGCGCCAGCACTGGCTGACAAGGTGTAGGTGTTGCCTGATACGGCAATGGATAATTGATACAGGCCATTCTCAGATGCACTACTGATACCAAGAGCAGCTGCAGAGGATGCATACTGATTGAAATCCATAAAATAGGTTTCTTGCCGATTGGCTGCATTGAGCAGCATGGCCTTGGCTTCGACACGATGACTGGTCAGCACATATTGCTGATAGGCGGGATAAGCGATGGTGCCAAGAATCGCCACGATGGCGATGACAATCATCAACTCAATAAGAGAAAAACCACGAAAGTATCCAATCATATCCCATCCTTGGTGACAGACTGCTTCATAAGTTTAACGCCGAGCCTGTCTCATGAACAAACCCGGCGTCATTATCAACACACTTTATTCTTAAGCCTTCCTGGCTGCACTCAAATTATTCTAAGTTCGGGAGGAACCTCAAAGACTACGTTCTCTTCACGGCCAGGATGCTCGGCAACAACCTTGCCACCCAGCTCCCGCAGGCGGGCAATCACGTTTTGCACCAGCACCTCGGGGGCAGATGCGCCAGCAGTGACGCCGATCGCCTTCACCCCTTCCAGCCAGCTCGCCTCGATCATCGACGCATCGTCGATAAGATAGGCTCTGGCGCCCACCTTCTCGGCCAGCTCACGCAGACGGTTGGAGTTGGAGGAGTTGCGAGACCCCACCACCAGCATGGCGTCCACCAGCCCCGCCATCTCCCGCACCGCATCCTGACGGTTTTGGGTGGCGTAGCAGATATCGTCCTTGCGCGGCCCCTGGATCTTGGGGAAGTGCTTGCGCAGCGCATCGATCACGTCAGAGGTCTCATCCACACTCAGAGTGGTCTGGGTAACGAAGCAGAGGTCATCCGGATTCTTCACCTTGAGCCTGGCCACATCTTCCGGTGTCTCCACCAGATACATGCCACCTTCGCGATTCTCGTATTGTCCCATGGTCCCGATCACCTCGGGGTGACCGGCGTGGCCGATGAGCACAGCCTCGGAGCCCTTGCGGCTGGCGCGATGAACCTCCATGTGCACCTTGGTCACCAGCGGACAGGTGGCATCGAATACTTTGAGGGCGCGGGACTTGGCCATCTCGCGCACTGTCTTGGCCACGCCGTGAGCAGAGAAGATGACGATGCTGTCGTCAGGCACCTCGTCCAGCTCCTCGACGAAGACAGCGCCCGCATCTTTCAACTTGTTCACCACATACCTGTTATGCACCACTTCGTGGCGGACATAGATGGGGGCACCGAACTTCTCCAGCGCACTCTCGACAATGCTGATGGCGCGATCAACACCGGCGCAAAAACCGCGAGGGTTAGCGAGCAGAATATCCATTAATGCATCTTCTCCTCATCATCATCAACGCCCAAAATCTCCACCTCGAAGGTCACGGTATGACCGGCCAGCGGGTGGTTGAAATCGACCGTGACCGACATACCGGCTACCGCCCGGATGATGCCCGGCAGCTCGCTGCCATTGGGCTGATCGAACAGGATGATGGTGCCGACTTTTGGCTCCACATCGGCGCCAAATTTGGCACGGTCGAGATGGTAGATGTTGTCGGGGTTGGAGAGGCCAAAGGCCTCTTCCGGCGCCAGCGTAAAGCTCTTGCTCTCCCCTTCGCTCAGCCCCAGCAGACACTGCTCGAAGGTGGGGGTCAGGCTGCCATCGCCCATCCGCAGGCGGGCAGGTTTGCCGTGCAGCGCCGTGCTGTCGGCAACCGAGCCATCTTCCAGCTTGATGGAGAAGTGGAACAGCACGCTGCTGTTAGCGGTGATCTGCTGGCTCATGCCTGCTCCTTTTTCTCACCACGGAAACCGTCCAGCACGATCATGGCGGCCCCGATAAAGATAAAGCTGTCGGCCAGATTGAATGCCGGCCAGTGCGCACGCTGCCAGTAGAAGTCGAGGAAATCGACCACATGGCCCAACACCAGTCGATCAAAGACGTTGCCGAGGGCGCCGCCGATGATGAGTGAATAGGCGATACCGCTCCAACGCTGGGTCACCGACTGCTTGCGCAGCCAGTGGATCAGCAATCCACAGATGGCAAAAGCCAGCACCGCGAAGAACCAGCGCTGCCAGCCCCCCTGATCAGCCAGAAAGCTGAATGCGGCGCCCTTGTTGTAGACGTGAACCAGATTGAAGAAGGGGGTGATCTCCACCCCCGGGTAACCAAATGGCAGCAACTTGACCACGGCGAGCTTGCTCGCCTGGTCCAGTACAAAGGCCAGCACTGCCAGCCACAGCCAACGCAGGCCGCTTTTATGTTGAGTCATGTTCATCAGGCAAATTGACGAGTTTCGCCGTCACCCTCAACGTTGGTCACACAGCGACCACAGATCTCTTCGTGACCCGCGATGGTGCCCACATCTTCCACATGGTGCCAGCAGCGGTCGCACTTGGCGGCGGCAGACTGGGCCACGCTCAGCCACAGGTCATCACGCTCGGTCGCCACAGAGCCTTCCGGCGCAGTGTCAGCCACCACCACCTTGGCTTTGGAGGTGAGCAGCACGAAGCGCAGCTCATCAGCCAGGGCATTCAGGCGTGCAGCCAGCTCCGGCTTGGCGAACAGGGTCAGTTCGGCCTGCAGGGAACCGCCGATACGCTTCTCGCCACGGGCCACTTCCAGAGCCTTGTTCACTTCACCACGCACGGTGAGGATCTCGGCCCAGAACTCGTCGTTGAGGGTTTCACCCGCTTCCAGCCCGAACAGGCCGTCGTACCACTCTTCGGTGAAGACGAACTCGCCGCGCTCACCCGGCAGCAGGGCCCAGATTTCATCAGCGGTGAAGCTCATGATCGGCGCCATCCAGCGCACCATGGCCTCGGCAATGTGATAGAGGGCGGTCTGGCAGGAGCGACGGGCCAGGCTGTCAGCCTTGGCGGTGTACTGGCGATCCTTGATGACGTCCAGATAGAAGGAGCCCATCTCGATGGAGCAGAACTGCATCAGCTTCTGGGTTACACCGTGGAAGTTGTACTCGTCGAATGCCGCCATGATCTCGGCCTGTACCGCTTTGGCACGACCCACAGCCCAACGATCCACCACTACCATGTCGGCAGGCGCCACCATGTCGGTCGCCGGATTGAAGCCGTTCAGGTTGGCCAGCAGGAAGCGGGCGGTGTTGCGAATACGACGATAAGCATCGGCAGAGCGCTTGAGGATCTCGTCGGAGACAGTCATCTCGCCGGTGTAGTCAGTGCTCGCTACCCACAGACGCAGGATGTCGGCACCCAGCTTGTTCATCACGTCCTGCGGGCTGACCACGTTGCCGATGGACTTGGACATCTTGCGACCCTGACCATCCACAGTGAAGCCGTGAGTCAGCACCTGGTTGTAGGGAGCCTTGTCTTTCATGGCCACACCGATCATCAGGGAGGACATGAACCAGCCACGGTGCTGGTCAGAACCTTCCAGATACATGTCGGCCGGCTTGCCATTGAACTCGGGACGGGCATCAACCACGGAAGCGTGGGTAGAACCGGAGTCAAACCAGACGTCCAGAGTGTCAGGCACCTTGTCATACATGTCGGCGTCGCTACCCAGCAGCTCGGCCTTGTCCAGATCCCACCATGCCTGGATGCCGGACTGCTCGACCCGCTTGGCTACTTCATGCATCAGGCGCACGGATTCCGGGTGCAGTTCCTGGGTCTCTTTGTGGACGAACAGGGAGATGGGCACACCCCAGGTGCGCTGACGGGAGATACACCAGTCAGGACGGTTCTCGACCATCGCCTGAATGCGGTTTTTACCCCAAGCCGGTACCCAGCCGCTCTGGCCTTGCTGGGCAATACCGTCCTTCTCGATGCGCTCGATCTCTTCCAGTGCGCGCTTGCGCAGACCCTTCTGCTCCATGCTGATGAACCACTGTGGAGTAGCACGGAAGATGATCGGGGTCTTGTGACGCCAGCAGTGCGGATAGGAGTGGTTGAACACCTTGTGATGCAGCAGGGCGCCGCGCTCGGTCAGCACTTCGATCACGGAGGCATTGGCCTTGAACACATGCTGGCCGGCAAACAGTTCGGTATCCGGCAGGTAAACACCGTTGCTGCCAACCGGGTTGGCCACTTCCAGACCGTACTTCTGACCGACCACGAAGTCTTCCTGACCGTGGCCAGGGGCGGTGTGTACGGCGCCGGTACCGGCATCCAGGGTGACGTGATCACCCAGAACCACCGGCACATCGAAGCTGTAGAAGGGGTGGTTGAAGCGCAGCAACTCGAGCGCGGCGCCCTTGGCATAGCCCAGATTGTGGAACTTCTCGATACCGGCGCGATCCATCACATCCTTGACCAGCTCGGCGGCCAGGATCAGACGCTCGGGGTGCTCACCTTCAACCTGCACCAGTGCGTAATCCAGATCGGCGTGCATGGCGATGGCGCGGTTGGCTGGCAGGGTCCACGGAGTGGTGGTCCAGATCACCGCAGAGATCGGGCCCTTGCCGGTGTGGCCTTCGGCACAATCAAACTTGGCGGCAACGCCCGCCTCGTCGACCGCCTTGAAGCGCACGTCGATGGAGGGGGAGTTCTTGTCGTAGTACTCAACTTCGGCTTCAGCCAGCGCGGAGCCGCAATCGGTACACCAGTGCACCGGCTTGGAGCCTTTGTGCAAGTGGCCGTTTTCAACGATCTTGGCCATGGAGCGGATGATGTTGGCTTCGGTGCCAAAATCCATGGTCAGGTAGGGGTGTTCCCAGTCGCCCAGCACACCCAGACGGATGAAGTCGGTCTTCTGCGCTTCGATCTGGGTCTTGGCGTATTTGCGGCACTCGGCGCGGAATTCGGCAGCGGAAACCTTCTCGCCCGGCTTGCCGACCATGCCTTCTACTTTCAGTTCGATAGGCAGACCGTGGCAATCCCAACCCGGCACATAGGGGGAATCGAAACCGGAGAGGCCCTTGGACTTGATGATGATGTCTTTGAGGATCTTGTTGACCGAGTGACCGATGTGAATGTTGCCGTTCGCATAGGGGGGGCCATCATGCAGAATGAAAGAAGGCTTGCCCGCTTTGGCGCGGCGAATAGCGCCGTAGAGATCCTGATCGTACCAACGTTTCAGCATGTTGGGTTCGCGCTTGGCCAGATCGCCACGCATCGGAAACTCGGTTTCCGGAAGATTCAGGGTGTGTTTATAGTCGCTCATCAGTCCTGGGTTCCCTTCTTTTCTAAAAGAGTGCTGGGTAAATTGAATTGTGGCAGCCCGAACCAGGCTCGGGCCGCCAGGGCATCTCGTTCGATCTGCTCTTTCAAGGCAGTGAAAGAGGCAAATTTCTGCTCTTCGCGCAGCTTGTGGCGAAGCAGCACCTTGACCTGCTGACCATATAGATCACCAGAAAAATCAAATAGATGTACTTCCAATCTGGCTTGTGTACCGCTCAAGGTTGGCCGTACACCCACATTGGCTACACCGGGGAAGGTCTTGCCGGAACATATCACTTCCACCGCAAACACGCCACCGACCGGGATCACCTGGCGCTTGAGGGCCAGATTGGCGGTGGGAAAACCTATGGTGCGTCCCAACTTGTCGCCGTGGGCCACCCGGCCGCTGATGGTATAGGGACGGCCAAGCATCAGCTCCACCTCCGCCATCCTGCCCGCTTTCAAGGCCTCACGTACTAGTGTGCTGCTGACCCGCTGCCGTTCGAGCTGGAAGCTCTGGGTACTGATCACCTCGAAGCCGAAGCGATGACCCGCCTCCTCCAGCAGGTGGAAATCCCCTTCCCGCCCCTTGCCGAAGCGAAAATCATCGCCGACCACCAGATAGCGCACTCCGAGCTTCTCCACCAGCAACTGCTCGATGAATGTCGAGGCCGCCTGCTCGGCAAAGCGGTAGCTGAAGCGCACACAGAGCATGCGGTCGATCTGCAGACCCTTGAGCGCTTCATACTTCTCGCGCAACCGGCTCAGGCGCGCCGGCGCCTCGCTACCGGCAAACAGCTCCAGCGGCTGCGGCTCAAACAGCATGACGCAGGCGGGCAATCCCAGCTGGGCCGCTTTCTCCTTGAGACGTGCCAATACCGCATGGTGACCCTGATGAACCCCATCAAAGTTGCCAATGGTTAATACACATCCCCGGTGACGGGGCTTGAGATTGTGAATGCCGCGAATAAGCTCCATCAGTGCCTTGTGCGTTGCTGCCATGGAAATCGGCGGATTATATATCAGGCAGCAGGCAGGGTCAGCCCTCATAGCCTGATTTCAACTATCCGGGCCCAATCACGCCCCCTGCGGCGCCATGAGGCACTATCCCCATGGCGCCGCAGGATCACGGCTACTGCTGCCCCGATTTAAGGTGACGCGGCCGAATGCCCAGCAGCAGCAACACCACGGCATAGACCGCAGCCCCCAGCGACAGCAGCATGGTCAGCTGCAAACTGGCCTTGCCCATGCTCCATGCGCCCCACTGGGCCAAATCTGGCGACAGATAGGCGAGCACGCCCCCCATCAGCACGCTGGCGACCAGCAGCTTAAGGCAGAACACGCCAGTATGGCAGGAGGGACGATAGACGCTCTGCTGGTACAACCCCTTGAACAGCAAGGCCGCATTCAGAGTGCCCGAGCAGGCGGTCGAGAGCGCCAGCCCCACGTAACCGAGCGGGTAGATGAAGATGAGGTTGCAGACCATGTTGGCAATCATCGACATCACCCCGATCCGCACCGGCGTTTTGGTGTCCTGACGGGCGTAGTAACCGGGCGCCAGCACCTTGATCAGCATCAGGGAGAGCAGACCGGTAGTGGAGGCCAGCAGGCTGGCGCTCGACATGGCCACTTCATGCAGGCCAAATTCGCCGCGCATGAACAGCACTCGCAAAATGGGCTCGCGCATGACCGCAATGCCTATCATGGCGGGCAGGCCGAGCAGCATCACCATCCGCACCCCCCAATCCATGGTGCGGGAGAAGTCGGCCGGATCGGCATCCACATGCTTTTTCGCCAGCGCAGGCAGGATCACGGTACTGATGGCTACCGCAAACAGCCCGAGGGGGAACTCCAGCAGGCGATCCGAGTAGTAGAGATAGCTGATGGCACCGGTCGCCAGGAAGGAAGCCAGCATGGTGTTGACCAGCAGGTTGATCTGGCTGACCGAGACCCCGAACAGGGCCGGGAGCATCAGGGTGCGGATCTTCACCACCCCCGGGTGATTCCATCCCCACTTGGGCCATACCAGCATGTTGATTTGGCGCAAAAAGGGGTACTGGAACAGAAACTGCACCAAACCACCCAAAAAGACACCAATCGCCAGCGAGATCTCAGGTTTGTCCATCAGCGGTGCAATCCACCAGGCCGCCGCAATCATGGTGATGTTGAGAAACACCGGCGTGAACGACGAGACCGCAAAGCGGCCGAAGGTGTTGAGGATGGCTCCCGCCATGGCGGTAAAAGTGATAAACCAGAGGTAGGGGAAGGTGATTTTGAGCATCAGACTGGCGAGCTCGAACTTCTCGGCCGCAGGGCCGCCATGCAGCCAGTCCCAGAACCAGCCCCAGCCAAACAGCGCGGTCAGCACACCCGACCCCAGCACACCGAGCAGGGTGACCACAGTCACTATCCCCCCCAGCGTGCCCGCCACCGCCGCCAGCAATTCACGCACTTCCCCCTCGTCGCCATTTTTCTTGTACTCCGTCATCACGGGAACAAAGGCCTGGTTGAAGGCACCTTCGGCGAACAGACGACGCAGAAAGTTGGGAATGCGATTGGCAAAAAAGAAGACGTCGGCGGCCACCCCGGCACCAAGCAGATTTGCGATGACTACATCGCGAACCAAGCCCATTACGCGGGATGCCAGCGTCATTCCGGACACTATCATGCCGGATTTGATCAATTTCTTACTCAAGACGAGGCCTCTGGAACTGTCAGAATGAAAAGAATGCTGCTAGAATCGGCCGACAGTTTAACCGTCTCCCTACTGACACACCACCGGGAGGCGGTGTTTATTTGCACAAATCATTTGACAATATGTGGTTGGAAGGGCATATTTCCGGGCCTTTTCAATACACTCGCTAAGACAGTTTTAGGAGTTTTACCTTGGCTAACATCAAATCTGCTAAGAAGCGCGCTCTTCAGTCAGAAAAACGCCGTCAGCACAACGCCAGCCGTCGTTCCATGACCCGTACCTACCTGAAGAAAGTCATTGCTGCTATCGCCTCTGGCGACAAAGCTGCCGCGACTGCCGCTTTCGCTGTTGCTCAGCCGATCATGGATCGTATGGCGACCAAAGGCCTGATCCACAAGAACAAAGCTGCTCGTCACAAGAGCCGCCTGTCTGCCCAGATCAAAGCTATGGCTTAATCAGCTTCTGCTGATCAAAGCTGAAAAAACCGGCCTTAGTGCCGGTTTTTTATTTATCTGCGCTGCAATAAAGTCGATGCAGCAAACTGATCATTTCACGCACCTCATGGCTGCGCAGCGAATAGTAGACCGTCTGGGCCTCTTTGCGCGTCGTCACCAGCTCATCCCGCCGCAGCAGCGCAAGATGCTGTGACAAGGCCGACTGACTCAATCCCAGTCGCTCGTTGAGCTCCCCCACCGACAGTTCGCGCTCCAGCAACTGGCACAGAATAAACAGCCGCCGTTCGTTGGCCAGCGCCTTGAGCAAGGCCACCGCTTTACTCGCATTGGCTTCCATCTCTTCAAGTTGCATCACATCTCTCCTCTACCACTCATCGTCGATGATACGTGGTGACGGGTCGTTTTAAAACGACAGGGTGGCCGGCTGGATGGCGGAGAAGTTCTCCTGGCCGGAAAAGAGAAAGGTAAAATCGCTCTCGCAGACTCGCTTCACCGCCGGATGCTGGATCATCCGCTCGGCGAAGATGACGTAATACTCCTCCATCAGATCCTGAGTTTCCCCGATCAGCATCACCCCCTCCCCCTCGAGGATCTCCTCCCGATAGATAGTCGGGGCCATGAAAATCCCCTGATTGAAAAAGCCAAACGCCTTCATCAAGGCGGCATCATCAAACTCGCCAAGAATGCTGGGGGAGACACCTTGCTGCTCGAACCACTGGGTCAGCTGACGCCCCATGGCAGTACGGCGACCGGGGATCAACAGCTTGCGCTCCTCCAGACAGGCGGGAAAGGGCTTCTCGGGCAGCGGCGCCTTGCAGAAGAAGCTGACGCCACAGCCGCCCAGCCGTTTGGAGAGCAGGCCCGCATGCTGGCTGGAGTCCACCGGACAGTCGGAGAGGATCATATCGAGCTTGTGCTCGCTCAGCTGCTCCAGCAGCAGTTCGTGGGTCGATTCGAAACAGCGCAGATGGATGGAACCATCATTGGGGATGACAGAGAGCAGCACGCGGCTGGCAAGGCGCTTGGAGAGGGCATCGGCGATGCCGACGTCGAACAGGATCTGGCTCTCCTTGCGGTAGTTGACGATATCGAGCATCTCGTAGGAGAGGCTGAACATCTTGTCGGCATAACGAAATACCAGCTGGCCCAGCTCGGTTGCCTCAAGGGAGCGCCCCTTGCGTTTGAGCAGCTTGCCACCGAGGCGCTGCTCCAGCAGCTTGATCTGGCCGGTGACGGTTTGCGGGGTCAAAAAAAGGGCTTCCGCTGCCTGGGTAACGGAGCCCTTCTTCTGAGTCATCCAGAAATAGTAGAGATGGTTGTAGTTAAGGTGTGACATCCGATGGGGTTCCCGCTTGACGCGGACTCCGGTAGCAGCTGAGTTCAACCGCCAGAATGTCATACATGTCGCTAACCGAGTCAACCTTGTTCGCGCCAAACTGCTCCATCAGACTGGCCTTGAGGCGTGCCTTGTCAGGCATCCGGTCAGCGCAATAACGCTTGTTGGAACGCTTTACCATCTCGCCAGCCCGGCTGCTCAGCGCCCGCTCGGAGAAGGTCTCGCCAAAGCGCGCCTTGGCCTGCTTGTCCCCCAGCAGCAGGGCGCTGTCTACCACCCCGTTGAGATAGGCAGAGCAGTTCGCCGAAGCGGCGTCCTGCTTGCAATCCTCCAGCCCGCCGGCCCAGGCAGCGGGGCTCAACAACAGCATCAACAACCCTGTATGCAGCTTCATAGTCCCTCCGTACTCTGTTCCCCTTCACCCTTGGGAAGGGCCATGCGCAAGGCCAGATAGCCGACTACCGCCGCCATGGTGGAGCCCACCAGGATCCCGAGGCGAGAGTAGCTGCCGTAATCCAGCCCACCGTGCTCGAAGGCGAGAGACGCGATAAACATCGACATGGTGAACCCGATGCCACAGAGGATGCTGACCGCAAAAATCTGCTTGAAGTTGACCCCGGGCGGCAACTGGGCGATGCCCAGCTTGACCGACAGCCAGCTGATGGTGAACACCCCGAGCGGCTTGCCGATAAACAGCCCCAGCATGATCCCCATAGGTACCGGACTCAGCAGGGAGGAGAGACCAATCCCCTCCAGCGATACCCCGGCGTTGGCAAAGGCAAACAGCGGCAGGATCAGATAGGCACTCCAGGGGTGCAACTTGTGCTCCAGATACTTGAGCGGCGAGGCGTAACGCTTGCCGTTAAGCGGAACCATAAAGCCCACTACCACGCCTGCCAAGGTCGCATGGACGCCAGACTTCAGCACCGCAACCCAGAGCACCAGACCAACCAGCATGTAGAGGCTGATCCTGTCCTCACCACGGCGATTCATCCAAAGCAGAGTGAGGGTTGCCAGAATACCTATGGCCAGCGCCTCCAGCGACAGCTGCTGGGTATAGAAAAGCGCGATGATGATGATGACACCGAGGTCATCCATGATGGCCAGCGCCAACAGGAATACCTTGAGGCTCACCGGCACCCGCTTGCCGAGCAGCGCCATCACCCCGAGGGCAAAGGCAATATCGGTCGCAGCCGGAATTGCCCAGCCAGCGCGCGCCACTTCATCCGAATAGTTGAAAAAGGCGTAGATCAAGGCCGGAGCCAGCATGCCGCCCACCGCCGCAATAGCCGGGAAGGTCGCCTGAACCCGGGTCGAGAGCGCCCCTTCCAGCATTTCACGCTTCACTTCCAGACCAACCAGCAGGAAGAAGATCGCCATAAAGCCATCGTTGATCCAGAGCAGCAGCGGCTTGTTGATGTCGAGGGCCGCGATGCGCACCTGCACCGGCGTGTCGAGAAACGCCTGATACCCGCCAGCCAGCGCGGTATTGGCTAAAATCATTGCCAGCATGGCAGCCATGATCAGAATAATTCCGGAGGCGGCCTCCAGCTTCAGGAACTTTTTGATTACGTCACTCATGGTTAAATTTTCCACCGTATTGCTTTGGTTTGAGTCTATCTCCTGCAACAACCAATGGAAAATCGTTTCTTGCTGCTCAATACAACGAAAAAACCGAAGGCAAAATAGAACATACCTGCTATAAGCAGGTTTTTCCTCGTCTCTGGCTACCGTCTTATTAATCAATAAAATGAATTTTCAATTATTTAACTGCATAAAAAAGGCGCCTTGAGGCGCCTTGCTATCAGATGGCGACGGGCGCCTTGATGCCGGGATGGGGGTCATAACCCTCGATCTCGAAATCCTCGAACTTGTAATCGAAGATGGAGTCAGGTTTGCGCTTGATCACCAGGGTCGGCAGCGGGCGCGGCTCGCGGGAGAGTTGCAAGGCTGTCTGCTCCATGTGGTTGGAGTAGAGATGCACATCACCGCCAGTCCAGACGAAGTCACCCACTTCCAGATTGCACTGCTGGGCCATCATGTGGGTCAGCAGGGCGTAGCTGGCGATGTTGAACGGCAGGCCGAGGAACACATCACAACTGCGCTGGTAGAGCTGGCAGGAGAGCTTGCCGTCCGCCACATAGAACTGGAAGAAGGCGTGGCAGGGAGCCAGCGCCATCTTGTCCAGTTCACCCACGTTCCAGGCGGATACGATGATGCGGCGCGAATCAGGGTTATGCTTGATGTCATCCACCGCCTTCTGGATCTGGTCGATGACAGACCCGTCAGCCGCAGGCCAGGAGCGCCACTGAGCGCCGTAAACCGGCCCCAGATCGCCATTCTCGTCGGCCCACTCATCCCAGATGCTGACGCCATTTTCCTTCAGATAAGCGGTATTGGTATCGCCATTGAGGAACCAGAGCAGCTCGTGAATGATGGAGCGCAGGTGGCACTTCTTGGTGGTCACCAGCGGGAACCCCTCCGCCAGATTGAAGCGCATCTGATGGCCGAACAGGGAGACAGTACCGGTGCCGGTACGGTCAGACTTGACGGTCCCCTCATCGAGGATTTTCTGCATCAGGTCGAGATAAGCTCGCATTATTTCGCCTCCTTCACGGCATTACCGAACAACTGCGGACGCTTGTAGGCGGCCCAGATCATCAGGGCACCGGCGATAATCATCGGTGTGGAGAGGATCTGGCCCATGCTGATCTCCTGGAAGTAGAGACCAAGCTGGCTGTCCGGCTGGCGCACAAACTCCACCAGGAAGCGGAACAGGCCGTAGAACAGCAGGAACATGCCGGAGATGGCGCCGCGCGGCGGATTCTTGCGCCAGAACAGGTTGAGGATGATGAACAGCACCACCCCTTCCAGTGCGAACTGGTAGAGCTGGGAGGGGTGACGCGGCTCGGGGCCAGCCTCCGGGAAGATGATGGCCCAGGGTACATCGGTGACCCGGCCCCACAGCTCGCCGTTGAGGAAGTTGCCAATCCGGCCAACACCGAGACCAAACGGAATGAGCGGTGCCACAAAGTCGGCCACGGTGAAGAAGTGGCGCTTGGTCTTGTGGGCAAACCAGATCATCGCGGTGATTACCCCGATCAGACCACCGTGGAACGACATACCGCCGGTCCAGATCTTGAACAGGTAGGTGGGATCCGCGAGGAAGAGATCGAAGTTGTAGAACAGCACGTAACCGACACGGCCACCGAGGATCACCCCGAGGAAACCGTAAAACAGCAGATCCGACACTTCGTTGCGGGTCCAGCCGCTGTTCGGTGCATCGGCGCGACGGCCGGCAAGCCACATGGCAAACGCGAAACCGAACAGGTACATGAGACCATACCAGCGTACCGATAGTGGTCCCAAACTGAATGCTACGGGATCAATCTGCGAGAAAACCCAATATCCATCGTGCTGCATATGCGGCCCCAGTCAAAATAAAAGCCGCATTTTCCGATCATTCGTCAGCAGGGACAAGGCATGATTATCAATCACTCTGTTTCGATTTATGACCGGCTCGCAGCAAACCGCCCAAACCATGCTCCTCCAGATAGCGGGCAAACAGGCCGCGCAGTACGTGGGGGTTGTCATGTTTGAGGCCATCGGCCATCAGTTCGGTCAACTCGCTCAGGGTGGATTGACGCAGCACGTACTTGATCCGGGCGATGTTGTGGGTGTTCATACTGAAGCGGCGATAGCCCATGGCCAGCAGCAGCAATACACCGACCGGATCACCGGCCAGTTCGCCACACACCGACACCGGCTTCTGGTAACGGTGGGAAGCATCAACCAGCTTTTGCAGGGCGCGGATCACCGCAGGATGGAAGGCATCGTAGATGTTGGCAACCCGGGAATTGTTGCGATCTACCGCCAGCAGGTACTGGGTCAGGTCGTTACTGCCCACCGACCAGAAGTCGATGAGCGGCGCCATCTCCGGCAAGATAAAGAGGGCTGAGGGCACCTCGATCATCACCCCGAGGCTGGGGTAGCGGATCACTGCATCGCGGCTCGCCGCCTCTTCCGACACCTCTCGCCACGCCTGATCCAGCAGACGACGGGAGGCCTTGATTTCGCTGACGCTGCTGATCATCGGCAGCATGATGGCCAGATTGTCCAGCCCTTCACTGGCCCGCAGCATAGCCTTGAGCTGCACCAAAAACAGTTCGGGGTGATCCAGGGTGATCCGGATCCCCCGCCAGCCAAGGAAGGGGTTTTCCTCGACGATGGGGAAATAGGGTAACGGCTTGTCGCCGCCCACATCCAGCGTCCGCATGCAGACCGGCCGGTTGCGGTAGGTCTCCAGAATGCCGCGATAGCGGGCAGTCTGCTCCCACTCGGAGGGGAAGCTCTCCTGCAGCATAAAGGGGATCTCGGTGCGATAGAGCCCGACCCCGTCCGCCAGCTGATTGAGGGAGATCTCGGTATCGGCGCTGAGACCGGCGTTGAGCAACAGGGAGACCTTGGTGCCGTCGGCCGTCTCGGATGGCAGGTTATCGACGCTGCGCACCAGGGTATCGAGCGCCCGCTCTTCGCTCAGCAGCTGACGATACTCGGTCAGGATCACCTGATTGGGCTCGATGAAGAGATCGCCGCTGTAGCCATCGACAACCAGCATGCGACCACCAATGTCACCAAGGGGCAAATCGACCCCCATGATGGCGGCGACCCCCATGGCACGGGCCAGAATGGCCGCGTGGGAGTTGGTCCCCCCCTTGAGCGAGACCACCCCGGTCAGATACTCGCGAGGCACTTCTGCCAGAATGGTGGCGGTCACCTCGTCGGCAACCAGCACCACCGGCTCACCGATGGAGATATGTTCCGGCTCATTCTGCACCAGTCGGCTGATCAGCCGCTGGGCAATATCCTTCACGTCGGTGGAGCGCTCCTGCAAGTAGGGATCCTTCATCCCCTTGAACTGCTCGATCAAGCGATCGCTGATCAGCTTGACCGCAGATACCGCAGTCCAGTGCTCCTTGCTCACCTTGTTGCGAATAGGCTTGATGTAGCCTGGATCGTTCAGCAGATGGAGATAGATATCGAAGATCGCCACCGAATCCTGGCTGTAGCTCTCGCGAAAACGCAGCGCCAGACTCTCCAGATCGTGACGAACCTCCTCCACGGCCAGCTCCAGCCGCGCCAGCTGGCTGGCATGGTCTTCATCCTTGCGCGGGGTAATGGACGAGAGCGCCTTGCGGGGCCGCCACACCCAGGCCTTGGCCATGGCGATGCCGCTGGCACCGGCAATACCACGCAGTGGCTTGCTCCAGTCGGTCTTCTGCAACCACCCCTTAGCCTGCGCCTGGGCAATCCGCGCCGCCAGCTGGGCCGCCAGGGTGACCATGAAGGACTCTTCCCCCTCATCGAAGCGGCGACTCTCCTTCTGCTGCACCACCAGAATGCCGACCACCTGACGCTGGTGCATGATGGGGGCACCGAGGAAGGAGCGGAACGCCTCTTCGGCCACATCGGGCAAGAATTTGAAACTGGGATGCGCAGGGGCATCAGCCAGGTTGATCAGCTCTTCCCGCTGACCCACCAGACCGACGATGCCCTGCTCGTAGGGCAGGGTCACCTTGCCGACTGCGGACGGGGCCAAGCCGTCGGTAGCCGCCAGGCGATAGCGGCGCACCTCGGGTTCCGAGACATAGACGGAGCAGCAGTCCACTGCCATGGCGTGCCGAGTCTGGCTCACCAATGCTTGCAAGGCCTGCTCGAGGGTATTGGCCTCGGCCATGCTCTCGACGATACGTCTCAGTTCCGTTAACAACTAATCTGTGCTCCTTAACGGGCGCGATTGCGTCGCCCATCCTTCTTGTTGACCTGCACTGCCGGCACTGGCATCGCCAGCGGGGCAAACTCTTTCATGACCCGGCGGTAAACCTCCCGCTTGAACGAGACGACCTGACGCACCGGGTACCAGAAGCTGACCCAACGCCAGTCGTCAAATTCGGGATGGCCATGACAGCCGAACTGGATCCGCGACTCCTTGCCCGAATTCAGCTGTAACAAGAACCATTTTTGTTTTTGGCCAATACAGACCGGTGAACTGTCCCAGCGGACAAGACGTTTGGGTAAACGGTACTTTAGCCAGTTACGACTGGTGGCCATGATGGTCACATCTTCGGGCTTGAGGCCAATCTCCTCATACAGCTCTCGATACATGGCCTGCTCTGGCGTTTCACCATCATCAACCCCCCCCTGCGGAAACTGCCAGGAGTGCTGCCCATAGCGTTTAGCCCACAACACTTGTCCTTCACGGTTACAGATCACGATACCGACATTGGGACGAAATCCGTCGCCATCAATCACGTGATCACCTTATAAAGGCTGAATCTATAAGGAGATTGTTCCACATTCACTCCGTGGCAGCAAACAAGGAGTGAATCCCCTGTTTCATGAATAACTTTCGATTTCAAACATACTTATAAACAAATCCAAGGATCCGCGCCCCCAAGTTGCCCACCCAGGCTGTGCATAAAGCTGTTAGCAAACGGGTATATACAGTACTTTTTAACTGTACGCGAAAAGTGCCTCTCAGTATCACCACTCGGCATAAAATATAAAAAATCATTATTTTTTATAAACTTGAGATAAAGCAACTGGATCTAGATCCATGCTCCCCCAAGAGTCAGATCCATGATCCGGATTGTGAACAAGTTCAACTGCTCAAAGATCCACCGCGGCGAAATTATCCACAGGAGTGGCACAATATCTACCCTGTTTACCCTGTAAAAATGGGGTGGCATTCACAATTTTTTGTAACATATCAGCGACTCCAACCACTTTCATCCACTTATCCAAGATTTCTGTGGATAACTGTGTGTAACATCATGCACAAACCCTTGGACAACTATTTCGAGGTCAAACCAGACCTGGAACACTACTCGATAAAATAGACAAAACCCTTTAAAATCATAACGATGAGCTGATAGCTCCCAAATTCTCTGCATTTGATCTTATCCACTCAGGATCGGTTATAAAAACAGCGATCCTTCTCGGGATCCTCCCCTGTTAGAATATGGCGAGCAAGATGGAGCCAAACATGCCAAGTAATCCCCAATCCGAGCAGGAGTTATTGAGCCGCGCCTATGCCATGGCTGGCTTCACGCTGGCGCAGCTGGCCGCCGAGGCTGGTGTCGCTGTGCCCAAAGACCTGCGCCGTGACAAGGGGTGGGTCGGCCAGTTGATCGAGCTGCAACTGGGGGCCAGCGCCGGGAGCAAGCCGGAGCAGGACTTCCCGGAGCTGGGGATCGAGCTCAAGACGATCCCCGTGGATCCTCAAGGCAAACCGCTGGAGACCACCTTCGTCTGCGTCGCCCAGCTGATCGGCGTCAGCGGCCAGCGCTGGGAGGAGTCCAACGTGCGCAACAAGCTCTCCCGGGTGCTCTGGATCCCGGTGGAAGGCAGTCGGGAGATCCCGGTTGGCGAGCGGCGGGTCGGCATGCCGCTGATGTGGAGCCCGAATGAAGAGGAAGATCGGCTACTGCGTCAGGACTGGGAGGAGCTGATGGACATGATAGTGCTGGGAGAAGTGGAGCAGATCAGCGCACGCCACGGCCAGGTGATGCAACTGCGGCCCAAGGCGGCCAACAACAAGGCGCTGACTCGCGCCATCGGCCGCGATGGTCAACCCATCATGACCCTGCCCCGCGGCTTCTATCTCAAGATCGACTTCACCCACAGTCTGCTGCAACGCTATTTTGCCTTGCCGACTTGATCTGCCTTATCAACATCTTTGTCATATGGTGGTATAAAAATAGACAGGAGCCATTTTTAACTCACAGACAAGGAGGCGTCATGCCACTGATCAAACAGTTTTTGAAGTCCAAGCCCGAGGTCAAGGTGACCTTTGCAGTAGAGAAAGAGGCGGCTGCAGGGGCGGAACAGGTGATGCTGATCGGCGAGTTCACCCAGTGGCAACCGGTCGAGCTGAAACGCATGAAGAGCGGCGAGTTCAAAGCCACCCTCAATCTGCCGACCGACGGCCCGGGGTACTTCGAATATTGCTACCAGCTCATCACCCCGGCAGGGGAAACCCTCTACGAGAATGACTGGGCAGCGGATGACTATGTGCCAGGCCCCTTCGGGCGAGACAACTCGGTGGTACGGGTCATCCAGTAACGGCAACCAGAGAGCCAATAGACGGATACAAAAAAGGCTCGCCATTGGCGAGCCTTTTCACTACCTGTCGAGCTATTTGCCGACATACCGACACCAATTCGAATTGAATTAGTTGAGCTTCTCTTTGATACGAGCAGCTTTGCCGGACAGGTTGCGCAGGTAGTACAGTTTGGCGCGGCGAACATCACCACGACGCTTCAGTTCTACACTGTGGATCAGCGGAGAGTGAGTCTGGAATACACGCTCAACACCTTCGCCGTTGGAGATCTTGCGAACGGTGAAAGCAGAGTGCAGACCGCGGTTACGCTTGGCAATAACGATGCCTTCGAAAGCCTGCAGACGCTCTTTACCACCTTCTTTAACACGAACTTGAACACGTACAGTGTCGCCCTGGGCAAAAGCCGGGATGTCGGTACGCAGTTGCTCTTGTTCAAGCTGCTGAATAATCTTGCTCATTGTCTTTCCTTACCTAGGATAAACTGAAAACTCTACTTAACGCTGTCACGCACTTCGCGGACATACTCGGCAAGAAGTGATTCTTGCTCGTCAGTCAGAGCTAGGTTGTTAATAAGTTCCGGCCTTCTTTGCCAGGTTCGTCCGAGCGACTGCTTGAGACGCCAGCGTCGAATCACTTCGTGATTGCCGCTTGTCAGCGCCTCGGGCACCGCCAATCCATCCAACACCTCCGGCCGAGTATAGTGGGGATGATCCAGCAAGCCATCCGTAAAGGAGTCCTGCTCGGCACTGGCCTGATCACCCAAAACCCCCGGAACCAGACGCGAAACCGCATCGATCAGGGTCATGGCAGGCAACTCGCCACCACTTAACACGTAATCCCCGATAGACCACTCTTCGTCGACTTCGGTTTGTATCACGCGTTCATCGATACCTTCGTATCGACCGGCTACCAGAATCAGTTTCTGATTCGTCGCCAACTCGGTTACGCCCGCTTGAGTCAGCTTGCGTCCCTGAGGAGAGAGATAGATGACTTTCGCCCCGTCTCCCGCCGCTTGCTTGGCTGCATGAATCGCGTCACGCAGCGGCTGAACCATCATTAACATGCCGGGCCCACCACCATAAGGACGATCATCGACCGTACGGTGTTTGTCGTGGGTAAACTCCCGGGGGTTCCAGCACTCAATCTGCAGCAGGCCACTCTTGACGGCCCGACCCGTTACCCCGTGCTCGGTAATGGCTCGGAACATTTCAGGGAAGAGGCTAATGACCCCAATCCACATAAGAAACCTCCGGCACCCGTGTTAGCGCGGGAAACTAGAAACCAGGATCCCAATCAACTTCGATTGTTCGAGCAGTCAGATCAATATTCTTGATCACCTGCTCTTCCAGGAACGGAATCAACCGCTCCTTTGCACCAAAGGCATCTTTTACATTGGCCTCAACCACCAACACATCGTTGGAGCCGGTTTCCATCAATTCGGTCACCTTGCCCAGGTCGTATCCCTTGGTGGTCACCACGGAGCAACCAATCAGGTCACGCCAGTAGAACTCACCTTCAGGCAACGCAGGCAACAGATCAGCGGGTACGCCAATCTCGACATTGGTCAATGCCAGGGCATCTTCGCGCACATCGATACCATCGAGTTTGCAGATCAGACCCTTGTTGTGACGTTTCCAGGATGAAACCCGAATTTCACGCCACGCCCCGTTCTGATTAATCAGCCAGGGGTTGTAATCGAAAATCGCTTCGGCAACATCGGTGAAGGAGTTCACTTTAAGCCAGCCCTTGATGCCATAAACGGTACCCAGGGTGCCCAGAACTACAGGTTTTTCCACCTTAACTCCTTACCGTTGGGCTGATTAAGCAGCTTTTTTAGCGTCTTTGATCAGCTTGGCAACGCGGTCAGAAACAGCGGCACCAGTAGCAACCCAATGCTCGATACGAGCCAGGTCCAGGTTCAGCTTTTCAGCTTGACCAGCAGCAACCGGGTTGAAGAAACCAACGCGCTCGATGAAGCGACCGTCACGGGCGCAACGGCTGTCAGAAACTACTACCTGGTAGAACGGACGCTTTTTCGCGCCACCACGTTGTAAACGAATGGTTACCATATCGTCCTCATTAACATCTAATGAACAAGGCCCGCAAACACGCGGACCCTAGCTTAAAATAAGCCGCGTAATTCTACTTGGATTCGTAATAATTGCAACCAAGCCAGCCATTTTTTGCGCAGAGCGGCAAGGAAAAGGGGCCTGCAACTGCAGACCCCCATCAACACGCAGGCCGAATCAGAACGGGCCGCGACCGCCACCGAACCCGGGGGGCATCATGTTCTTCATCTGACTCATCATCTTGCGCATGCCGCCCTTGCCGGACATTTTCTTCATCATGCGCTGCATCTCGGTGAACTGCTTGAGCAGCTTGTTCACATCCTGCACCTGCATGCCGGAACCTGCGGCGATACGGCGTTTGCGGGAACCCTTGATGAGATCGGGGTGAGCACGCTCCTTGGGCGTCATGGAGCTGATGATCGCCTCCATTCGCACGGTGAGCTTGTCATCCATCTGATCTTTCACGTTATCCGGCAGACCGGACATGCCGGGCAGCTTGTCGAGCATGCCCATCATGCCGCCCATGTTGCGCATCTGGGCCAGCTGCTCGCGAAAATCTTCCAGATCGAAACCCTTGCCACTCTTGACCTTGCTGGCCAGCTTGGCCGCTTTCTCTTTATCGACGTTGCGCTCGACCTCTTCGATAAGAGAGAGCACATCGCCCATACCGAGGATGCGGGAGGCGAGACGATCCGGGTGGAACGGCTCCAGCGCATCGGTCTTTTCACCCATACCGATAAACTTGACCGGCTTGCCGGTGATGTGACGCACCGACAGGGCAGCACCACCACGGGCATCGCCGTCCGCCTTGGTAAGGATCACACCGGTAAGCGGCAGCGCTTCGTTGAACGCCTTGGCGGTGTTGGCGGCATCCTGACCGGTCATGGCATCCACCACGAACAGGGTCTCAACCGGCTTGATGGTGGCATGCAGATCCTGGATCTCGGCCATCATGTCGCTATCAACGTGCAGACGACCGGCAGTATCGACGATCACCACGTCATAGAATTTCTTGCGCGCCTGATCGATGGCGGCGGTGGCGATATCGACCGGCTTCTGGCTGGCATCGCTAGGGAAGAAGTCGACACCGATGTCATTGGCCAGGGTTTCCAGCTGTTTGATCGCCGCCGGACGATAGACGTCGGCACTGACTACCAGCACCTTCTTCTTGCTGCGCTCTTTGAGCAGCTTGGCCAGTTTGCCAACTGTGGTGGTCTTACCGGCCCCCTGCAGACCGGCCATCAGGATGATCGCAGGCGGCTGGGCAGCCAGGTTGAGCTGTTCGTTGGCCTCCCCCATTACGGTGACCAGTTCACCGTGCACAATCTTGATGAATGCCTGGCCCGGGCTCAGGGATTTGGCCACTTCCTGGCCGACTGCGCGCTCTTTGACACGCGCTACGAAATCACGCACGACCGGCAGGGCGACATCCGCCTCGAGCAGCGCCATGCGGACTTCACGCAGGGTTTCCTTGATATTGTCTTCGGTCAGGCGACCACGGCCACTGACATTGCGCAAGGTGCGCGAGAGTCGTTCAGTCAAATTCTCAAACATGACGGATTCCGGTTCTTGGCGTAATAAATTGGGGGCATTATAACCCAGAGCGGGCGCGAGGACGATTATTCACCGCACCGCACCGCAGCAGCAGGGACCTTCTCCCTATATATGGGCAGATCGGCCGTTGCACAACTGGCGAGCACTTCTCGTGCAAGGTATACTGCCCCTCTTACCCTCAAAAGCTTGTGCAACAACGACCTGGTTATGATCGTAATCTCTGTTCTGGCCCTGGCGTTTTATCTGCTGGCCATCATCGCCTCCCTGCATCTGTTACTGAGCGCCAAGCCGGTGGGACAGCGCTCCCTGTTTGCCTGTATCGGATTGGCCCTGATCGCCCATGCCAGCGCCCTCGGTTCAGAGGTATTGCAGAGTTACGGCCAGAACCTGAGCATGCTCAACGTTGCCTCGCTGGTCAGCCTCATCATCAGCTGCTTCATGACCTGCGTGACCCGCCGCTTCAACGGCTGGATCCTGCTGCCGGTGGTCTACAGCTTCTCGGCCCTGCTGCTGGCTGCCAGCGCCTTGATCCCGGGTCGCTACATAACTCATCTGGAGGCCCATCCCCAACTGTTGCTGCACATCGGCCTCGCCCTGATGGCATACTCGGTATTGATGATCGCCTGTCTGTTTGCGCTGCAACTCGCCTGTCTGGACAAACAGCTTAAATCTCGAAAAATCAGCAACCTGCCAGCCATGCCGCCACTGATGACGGTGGAGAAACGGCTGTTTCAGTTGATCTCTGCAGGGGTGCTGCTACTGACACTCTCCATCGCCTCCGGCCTCTTCTTTCTCGAAGATATGTTCGCCCAGGGCAAGTCTCACAAGGCAGTGCTCTCCATCCTGGCATGGTGTGTCTACGTGTTGCTGCTGTGGGGTCATCACACCTATGGCTGGCGCGGCCGCAAAGTCATCACGCTCAGTCTGATCGGCAGCGTCATCCTGACTCTTGCCTACTTTGGCAGTCGCTTCGTCAAAGAAGTGCTGTTGAGCTGACACCTATACTCTTTTAGCCATACCATCCAACAGGAGCCCTTTTTGGACAGCATCTCAACGAGTACATTACTGATTGTTCTCGTTATCTTGATCCTTCTTTCCGCCTTTTTCTCCAGTGCCGAAACCGGTCTGATGTCCATCAACCGCTACAAGCTGCGGCATATGGCACAGACCAAACACAAAGCCGCACGTCGCGTCGAGCAACTGCTCGCCCGCCCCGATCGCCTGCTGGGGCTGATCCTGATCGGCAACAATCTGGTCAATATCCTCGCCTCCGCCATCGCCACCATCGTCTGTATCCGGCTGTTTGGTGATCTCGGGGTCGCCATCGCTACCTTCGGCCTGACCCTGGTGGTACTGGTATTCGGTGAAGTGACCCCCAAGACGCTGGCCGCCATGTTCCCGGAGAAGATCGCCTATCCCGCCTCCTGGATCCTCAAGGGGCTGATGGTGCCGCTCTCGCCGCTGGTCTGGCTGATCAACGGCATCACCAGCGGCCTGCTCAAGATGCTGAAGATCAATCCCAACAAGGATGACTCCCTCAACACCGAGGAGCTGCGCACCATAGTCAATGAGGCGGGTAACCTGATCCCCCAGCGTCATCAGGAGATGCTGTTGAGCATTCTGGATCTCGACAAGATGCTGGTCGAGGACATCATGGTGCCGCGCAGCGATATCTACGCCATCGACATCAACGATGACTGGAAGAGCATCCAGCGCCAGCTGGCCCACTGCGCTCACACCAAGATCCTGCTCTATCGCGACAATATCGATGACGTTGTCGGCTTTTTACACGCACGCGATGCCCTTAGACTGGTAGCCAGGGACCAGTTCAATAAATCGAGCCTGTTGCGTGAAGTGGACGAGATCTACTTCATTCCGGAAGGAACGCCGCTCAACGTGCAGCTGGCCAAATTCCAGCGCAACAAGGAGCGAATTGGCCTGATCGTCGACGAATACGGCGACATTCAGGGGTTGATCACCCTGGACGATATTCTGGAAGAGATCGTGGGCGACTTCACCACCTCCATGACGCCAGCGCCGAGCGACGAGATCCACCCCCAGTCAGATGGTTCTTATCTGGTCGAAGGCTCAGCCAATATTCGTGAGCTGAACAAGGAGATGAACTGGCACCTGCCCATCGACGGCCCGCGCACCCTCAACGGTCTGATCCTCGAATATCTGGAGGAGATCCCCCAGCCCAACATCGGGATCCGGCTGGCCGGCTATCCTATCGAGATCCTCGATGTGGAGAACAACATGGTGAAGATGGCGCGGATTATGCCGGCATCGTACCGGGCGGAGTCGGATTCGCAAGATTGAAAAAGGGCTGCCAGTGGCAGCCCTTTTCTATTGCTCATCGTTACTGTTCATCTTCATCATCCGGCTCCAGCACCAGCGTCGGGATCAACTCGCCAAACACCCTCTGTAGCTCGTCACGGTTGGCCAGCAGGTCTTGCAGCGTATAGCTGTCCATCACCGCCAGAAACGCATCCATCGCCTCTTTCAGCGCACTCTTGAGCAGACAGACAGAGACGATGTGACAAGCGGGCGAACCGCAGTCAATGCCGTCCAGATTGCCTTCCAGCGCCCTGATCACCTGCCCGATATTGATGCTAGCGGGATCGCAAGCCATACGAATACCGCCATTCTTGCCACGCTGGGATTGCAGATAGCCCAGCTTCACCAGCTGATTGACCACCTTCACCATGTGGTTGCGGGAAACACCATACAGGGCCGATACCTTGGCAACGCTCGACAACTCCCCTTCCGGCAGGGTGGCAAGATAGAGCAGGGCTCTCAATCCGAAATCTGTATAACTGGTTAGTCTCATAAAACCTGATTAGCGCGATGCGAAAAGTGGAGTATTGATTCAAATCAAATAAACATCTAGGATGCCACTTATTAAATGACATTTTATATGTTCAATTAGAACGAGGCCCCTATGCTAGATCAAACCACCGTTGCCGTCATCAAAAGCACCATTCCGCTGCTCGAATCGGCAGGCCCTGCCCTCACCCAGCACTTCTACCAGCGGATGTTCAGCCATAACCCGGAGCTGAAAGATATCTTCAACCTGGCCCACCAACGCAGTGGCGGCCAGCCGCTGGCCCTGTTCAATGCAGTCGCCGCGTATGCAAAGAATATCGACAATCTGGGAGCGCTCGCCGGTGCGGTCGAGCGGATTGCGCACAAACATACCGGATTCCTGATCCAGCCGGAACAATATCACATTGTAGGTAGTCATCTCTTGGCCACGCTCAAAGAATTGGGCGGAAGTGCGGTCACCGACGAGGTGCTGGAGGCATGGGGCAAGGCGTATGGCGTGCTGGCCGACATCTTCATCGGCCGCGAGCGGGAGATCTATCAGGAGAAGGCCAATCAGGATGGCGGCTGGCAAGGTACCCGCACCTTCATCATCAAGGAGAAGCGAGCCGAGAGCGACCTCATCACCTCCTTCCTGCTGGCGCCGGAAGATGGCAAGCCGGTGCTGACCTTCAAACCGGGCCAATACCTCAGCATCAAGCTGGTTCACCCCGAGCTGGAATATCAGGAAATCCGCCAATACTCCCTCTCCGATGCCCCCAACGGGCAGGATTACCGCATCAGCGTCAAGCGTGAGCCGCAGGGTCAGGTCTCCAACCTGCTGCACGATCACCTGCAGGCGGGTGACAAGATCGAGGTAATGCCCCCCACCGGCGATTTCTACCTAAAAGCCGACAGCCAGACCCCGGTGGTACTGCTCTCAGCCGGTGTCGGCGTGACGCCGATGATGAGCATGCTCAACCAGCTGCTGGCGAACGGCCATCAGGCTGATGTCACCTGGCTGCACGCCTGCGAACAGGGCGCTGTACACGCCTTCCGGGAGGATATTCAGCAAAAATCCCGCCAGCATCCCAACTTGCTGAGCCGGGTCTGGTATCGGGAGCCGGAGGCCAGCGATGTACAGGGTGAAGATTACGACCTGGCCGGCACCATGGATCTGACTGCCGTGAAGGAGCGCATCACGCCAGAGGCCCACTACTACTTCTGTGGCCCTGTCGGCTTCATGCAAGAGATCAAGCGGCAGCTGCTAGCGGCTGGGGTACCAACGGGGCAGCTCCATTACGAAGTTTTTGGCCCCCATCAAGATCTCTAAGGCACGGGCAGCCATATAACAGAGGGAGGTTCCGGCCTGTCATGGCACGGCGGCTGGAACCGGACCCACAGGTGCAGATCTGTGGGTCATTTTTTTGGATCAGTGCATCGCCTTGGCGCGGGCCACCACGTTGGCCGGCATCCGGTTGCCAAGACGGTTGAGCAGACTCGCCGCCTTCTGGTGCAGCGCCTTGTCACCGATGACAGCACCATGGAGCCAACGGTAGGCATCCTCATAATCAAGCGGACTGCCCATCCCCTGCAACAGCATCTCGACCCACTCGATGCGAGCCCGCAGAAAACCGAGGCTGGCTGCCTCGCGCATCAGAGTTTCGGCTCGCACCAAATCCTTCTGCACCAAAGTTCCTTTCCAGTAGTAGCGACCCAACTGCTCCAGCGCCGGCGCCAACCCCTGATTGGCCGCCTCCCACATATATTGCACCCCGATCTCGGCATTGGGTTTGGTGCAGACACCCCACGCCAGCATATCCCCCCAGAGGAATTGATAGGCCGGGATCTTCATCACCGAGGCGCGTGCTTCGATATCCTGAGTCAGCTGACAGCGATCCTGCTTCACCTGAGTGAGGTGGCGCCCCTGCTCAATCCAGTTGAGCAGCTCGTCCTGACGATAGAGCGGCACCGCCTGCAACTCGCCAGCGGCCAGAGGTGCGGGAGGCGCCACCACAGCGGCAGGTTCAGCCGGTTTTGGCAGCGGTGCGGCCTCCTCGCCACTGCTGGCAACAGGCGTGACTGGCTCGGCCGGAAGCAAGACGGGGACGGCCTCAGAGGGCGCAGGCGTAGCAGAGACAGGGGCCGTTGCCACCGCAGCACTGCTTGCGGTCGGTGCCGATGCACTTGCTGCAGGCGCATCGCTTGATACGGCAGCCGATACCGCCTCGGCACCATAGAGGGGCGCGGTGAATGCACCGACAAGAATGAGAAGGGTAAGGGGTTTCATCATAAGGATCTCCTGCTGCACTCTGTTATCGGCACCAACCCCCATCCCCTTAGCCTGCCGGGCGGATCTCATCAATACAAAAGGGAGCCGAAGCTCCCTTGTTGGCACGGTTGACTCGCTTATTTGACGAAATCGACACCCAACTGGATATCGGCTTTCAGGGTAGCCAGCATGCCTTCCATCGCTTCCTGCTCGAAGGCGCTCAGCTTGCCGTAATCCAGTACGGTTTCGACACCGTTCTTGCCCAGCAGTACCGGCTGTGCGAAGAAGGTGGCGTGCTCGCCGTTGCCTTCAACGTAGGCGCACTCAACAACGTTGGCTTCGCCCTGCAGACCCTTGATGAGGGAGAGACCAAAACGGCACGCCGCCTGACCCATGGAGAGAGTGGCAGAACCGCCACCGGCCTTGGCTTCAACCACTTCGGTACCGGCATTCTGGATGCGCTTGGTCATGGCAGCCACTTCTTCAGCGGTGAAGGAGGCGCCTTCAATCTGGGAGAGCAGCGGCAGAATGGTGACGCCACTGTGACCACCGATCACATTGACGCGAACCTTGTCGATGTTCAACCCTTTGGCAGCGGCCACGAAGGTCTCGGCGCGGATCACGTCCAAGGTGGTGACACCGAACAGGCGACGCTTGTCATAGACACCGGCTTTCTTCAGCACTTCGGCGGCGATGGCCACAGTGGTGTTGACCGGGTTGGTGATGATGCCGATCAGTGCTTTCGGGCAAGTGGCCGCGCACTTCTCGACCAGATTCTTGACGATACCGGCGTTGATATTGAACAGGTCGGAGCGATCCATCCCCGGCTTGCGTGCCACACCGGCGGAGATCAGCACCACATCGGCCCCGACCAGCGCAGGAGTCGGATCTTCACCGCAGAAGCCCTTGATGGCAACGTCGGTAGGAATATGACTGAGGTCAACGGCCACACCCGGGGTGACCGGGGCGATGTCATACAGGCTCAGCTCGGAGCCAGCCGGCAGACGGTTTTTCAACAGCAGAGCGAGGGCTTGACCGATGCCACCAGCGGCACCCAGAACGGCAACTTTCATGATCAACTCCATGTTTAAGCGTAGGTTTAAGGTTGTTTGTTGTTGTGCGCCCAACCTTAATGGATCCCCCCATAAAAAACAATCTGATAACAGTTGCAGTCATGGGTTCTGTGAGCCACGAAACATGCGGGAGCAAAAATTGGAGGGAAATACAAAAAGTTGGAGGAGAAGCACAGTTTTTCTGCACTTCTCCCTACCATAAAGAGGTAGATCTGAAGGTCTCAGGATTGGAATGCCAACGCCCGTTTTTCACACCAGCGAAAACCAATTGTTAACAATCCGTTCATCGCCAGATAAAGCCCGCCAGCCACCCCGAACACCGCCAAGGTATCGTAGGTCTGGGCATTCAACCCCTGCGCCAGCCCCATAATGTCCATGATGGTGATAGTACTGGCGAGGGAGCTCCCCTTGAGCACCAGGATCACCTCGTTGGAGTAGGCAGGCACCAGATGACGGGCGGCGTGGCGCACCTTCATCCACAAGGTCTGGCGGCCATTAAAACCAAGCGCCCGGCACGCCTCCACCTCACCAGCCGGGATGGCATCGAGCGCCCCCTTGAACAACCGAGTGGAGTAGGCCGCCGTGTTGAGACCCAGCGCCAGCACGGCGCAGAACCAGGGCTGCTTGAGCAACGGCCAGAGCGGGCTGGCTTTCAGCCACTCAAACTGGCCCGGCCCATAGTAAATCAGGAAGATCTGAATGAGCAGCGGCGTCCCGGTAAAGAGCAGCACCCACAGTTGCACCAGCTGGGTCGCCACCGGCAGGCGCAGCTCCAACACCCAGGTCATCAGGGCTGCCAACACAATCCCCAGCAGCAGGCTGAATAGGGTCAGCTCCAG
Organism: Aeromonas sp. R2-4; assembly: GCF_040908365.1. Lineage (NCBI taxonomy): Bacteria > Pseudomonadati > Pseudomonadota > Gammaproteobacteria > Aeromonadales > Aeromonadaceae > Aeromonas > Aeromonas sp. R2-4. The sequence goes on along the minus strand of NZ_JBFODO010000055.1, from coordinate 96,782 downwards.
CGTGGTAACCAGACCGCCCAGCAACGTAACGAGATACTCTTGCATCAGTTAGCCTCCGTAGCGGCGGGTGTAGCGGGCAGCCAGCCCGAGGCCATATTCACTCACCAGACTGATGGCCAGATAGATGAGGGCGGCGGCGGCATACCAGGTGAACGGCTCATAGGTACTGGCCGAGGCCATCTGGGCCTGACGCATCATCTCGTTGACCCCGATAAGCGACACCAGCGCGGTATCTTTCAGCAATACCAACCACTGGTTGCCGAGACCCGGCAAGGCATGACGCCACGCCTGCGGCAACACGATGCGAAAGAAGATGTGGCTCTTGCTCAAACCCAGCGCCAGCGCCGCCAGCCGTTGACCTGAAGGCACCGCATTGAGCGCCGCCCGCAGGGTCTGGGTCGCATAGCTGGCGAACAGCAGGGAGAGCGCCAGCACGCCACAGGCGAACGGGCTGAACTCCACATACTCGCCAGTGATGAGGAACAGCACCTGGGTCGAGCCGAAGTAGATGAACAGCACCACCAGCAACTCGGGCAGACCACGGATCAGCGTGGTCAGAGTGGCCACCGGCCACACCAGCGCACGCTGCTTGCTGAGCTCGGCGGCACTAAACGCCAGTGCCAATACCATGCCCCCGACCAGTGATACCAAGGCCAGCCCGAGGGTCATCCAGGCTGCATCCAACAACAGGCTCAACATGGCTTACTGCGCGAAGTATTTGTCGAAGATTTTCTGATAGGTGCCGTTGGCCTTGATCTCGGCCAGCCCCTTGTTCAGCTGGGTCAGCAGCTCCTGATTGCCCTTGGCGACCGCGATGCCAAAGCCGGTACCGAAGTACTTGGCATCGGTCACTGGCGCACCCACCACCGCATACTCCTTGTGCTGCTTCAGCCAATCGGCAGCAACGGCGGTATCAGCAAACACACCGTCGGTACGGCCATTCATCATGTCGAGGAAGGCGCTCTGGTAGCTGGCGTACGGTACGGTCAGCAGGCCCTTGCTCACCCAGTTATCCACCAGATAGGACTGGTGAGAGGTACCGTTCTGCACGCCGACTGTCTTGTCTACCATCTCTTCCGGCCCCTTGAAGGCCCCTTTCTTGGCGACGAATACTGCCGAGTTCTCGTAGTAGATGTCAGAGAAATCGACCTGCGCGGAGCGCTCAGGGGTTACGTCCATGGCGGCGATGGCAGCATCGTAGCGACGGAATTTGAGGCTGGGGATCAGGCTGTCAAAGGCCTGGTTGTGGAAGCTGCACTCCAGCTTGGCCTGCTCGCAGATGGCGCGGGCCAGATCGATGTCAAAACCCTGAAACTCGTTCTTGTCATCCAGATATTCGAACGGTGCGTAGGTGGCTTCGGTGGCGAACTTGATCTCTTTGGCCATGACGGAGGTACTCAACAGACCCATGGCAGCAACCAACAACAGACTCTTTTTCATGACAGCTTCCTTATCGATTCAATATCAATGCATCAAGAATTCGGCAAACCGGCTGGTTTGCGGGGATTGGAAAATGGCAGCGGTGCCGGATTCGATGATCCGCCCCTTCTCCAGATAAATCACCTGGCTGGCTACCTTGCGGGCAAAGTCGACCTCGTGGGTCACCACCACCTGGGTAATGCCGGTCTGGCTCAGGTTACGGATGATCTCGGCCACCTCCTTGGTGATCTCGGGATCGAGGGCGGCGGTCGGCTCGTCAAACAGCAGCACTTCCGGGTCCATCATCAGGGTACGGGCAATGGCCACCCGCTGCTGCTGGCCGCCGGAGAGACGTGCCGGCCAGGCATCGCGCTTGTCGGCCAGTTGCAGCTGGGCCAGCAGATAGGCCCCCTTCTCGATAGCGGCCTCCTTGCTCATGCCGAGCACCTTGACCGGCGCTTCAGTCAGATTCTCCATCACAGTGAGATGTGGCCAGAGATTGTACTGCTGGAACACCATGCCCACCTTGCGACGCAGCAGTTGGGACTGGCGGTTGAATTCGGCAGCAGAGAGGGCGCTCGGGAAAGAAAATTCACTTTCACCAATCCGCAGAACACCCGCATCCGGGGTATCCAGCAGATTCATCATCCGTAGCAGGGAACTCTTGCCAGCACCGCTCGGGCCCAGCAACACCAAGGTTTCACCGGGAGATGTCCGAAAGCTGACCTGTTGCAGAACCGGCACCTTGTGCCAGGACTTCTCGATACCTATTAACTCAATACCCATACAGCCCAATTGAATAAGTTTTCAAAATTTCATCCCGATTCTATCCCTAATAAAGGTTGATGCAAGCCATTTTTGAATCAATATGCAGAACAAGCGCCGCTTCCTTGCAAAAAACGGCATATGAATGCAAAATGGCCCCGCTGTTCGTATCTGCCGCCTGTATCGCACAGGCCGCCACACCTCCTCATTCGTGAGACCAAGATGAAACACAACGACAAGCAAGAAAAACTGGCCAAGGCCTTTAAAGCCTTGCTGAAAGAAGAGCGCTTTGGCTCCCAGGCAGAAATCGTCACCGCCCTGCAAGAGCTGGGCTTCGAGAACATCAACCAGTCCAAGGTATCGCGCATGCTAAGCCGCTTCGGCGCCGTTCGCACTCGCAACGCCAAGATGGAGATGGTCTACTGCCTGCCGGTGGAACTGGGCGTGCCCACCACCTCCAGCCCGCTCAAGAATCTGGTACTGGACGTCGATCACAACGGCGCACTGGTGGTGATCCACACCAGCCCGGGCGCAGCCCAGCTGATCGCCCGCCTGCTCGACTCCCTCGGCAAGGCAGAGGGGATCCTCGGCACCATCGCCGGTGATGACACCATCTTCATCACCCCGACCAGCGACACCGATATCGAAGAGCTCTACCTCTCCGCCCTCGAGCTGTTCGAACAGACGCCGTAATGGCCGCTACCGCGTCATAGCGGTCAAGCCAGAACGAAAAATCCCGGCCAAGGCCGGGATTTTTGTTTTCTGAGTCTTCGTCAGGCGGGCTTATTTGCCCTGCGCCATCAGAAAACCTTCAGATGGGGCGAAGAAGGCCGCGCCGGTCACTGCCTTGGTAAAGCGCAACAGGTGATCGAAGTGGCTGCCCTCCCCCTTGTACATGCTGGCCAGCATGGCGTTGAAGTGCTGCGGTGTGCGGCAGCAGGAGATGAAGTAGAGCCCCTGCTCGGTCATGGTGCCCCAGGGCATGCTCTGGCGCAGGATCTCCATGGACTCCCCTTTCGGCGTCTTGAGATTGACCCGCTTGATGTGGGCGGTCAGCGGCTTGGCGGCAGACTCATACTCGATGTTGTCGGGCTTGGTGCGACCGATAATGTCTTCCTGCTCTTTTTGCGCCAGCTTCTCCCAGTCGCTCATGGCGTGTACCCAGCGCTGAACGTGGATGTAAGAGCCACCGGCAAACTCGCCTTCCGCCAGCAGCGCCACTTCGGCACGGTGCTCATCCTGCGGGTTCTCGGTGCCGTCAACGAAACCGGTCAGGTCACGGCAATCCAGATTGCGGAAACCGCGCACCTCTTCGGCCAGTTCGACCAGTCCGGCCAGCAGTGCCATCACTCGGTGACCAGCGTGGTGCAGCACATCCACCCGATCGGCGCGCAGCTGAATAAAGAGATCAAACGGGGTGTTGGGGGCCTCCTGACCGTTGGCGGATTGCGCCATAAAGCTGCGGAACTGGGGCGGACGGGCGGCAGGGTAGAGACCATCCCAGGCATCGGCGCCAACGGCAACCAGACCGCTGAAACCGGCATCGGGGAAATCGGCGGCGACCGCCTGCCACAGGGCGGGCAGTTTGGCCAGACGGCCGACCAGTTCGGCGGCATCGCCGGTACGATTGAACATCAGATAGAGGGCGTGCAGATTCGGCTCTGCGCAGATCCCGGCTTGGGCTTTCATATATCTCTCCCCTGAGTAGGCGTTAGCGTTACGGGCTATTTGCGTTGCGCGATTATAAACCAGAGTGGATCCAGTTCTTTGATTTCACGACGATATCACGCGTTCAGGGCAAAGGGTCAAACAACACCAATCCATGGGGAGCGACCTTGATCCGTGCCCGCATCCCATCAAGGGGCTCGCCAATGCTCGCCTCCAGCTGCAGATCGCCACACTCGAACAGCACCCGGCAGTGGTGGCCGAGGAACTGCTGCTCCACCACCTTGAGCTCCCCATCTGCGGCGCTCTCCAGCAGCAGTTGCTGGGGTCTGAGCATCAGCTGCAACTGCTCACCCACCGCACGGCCATGAGGCTCACTGCCACAAATGACCCCGAGCGCCGTCTGCACGCACTGGCTGTCCACCACCTCGGCAGCCAGATAGTTGACCCCGCCGAGAAACTCCGCCACGAAGCGGTTTTGCGGGCGGCGATAGAGCTGCTCAGGCTGGCCCACCTGCTCGATGTGACCGGCGCGAAACAGCGCCAGCCGATCGGCGAAGGCGAACGCCTCCTCCTTGCTGTGGCTGACGAAGATGGCGCCGATCCCCTGCTGCTTGAGCAGGGCGCGGATCTCGAGGATCAACTTCATCCGCACCTGGGTATCGATGTTGGAGAAGGGCTCATCCAGCAGCATCAGCCGCGGCTTGCACACCAGCGCCCGGGCGATGGCTACCCGCTGCTGCTGGCCACCGGAGAGCTGGTGCGGATAGCGATCCCCCAGCCCCTGCAGATTGACCAGCGCCAGCGCCTCGTCCACCTGCTGCTGGCGGGCGCGGCGATCAAGTTTGGTCAGGCCAAAGCCGACATTGTCGGCCACCGTCAGGTGGGGGAAGAGGGCGTAATCCTGAAAGATCATGCCGATGTTGCGCGCCTCGGGCGGCACGCTGGCACCCGGCCCGTCGAGCAGGGTATCGCCGAGGCGAATCGAGCCCTCAGCCAACGGCAGCAGCCCTGCGATGGCCTTGAGCAGCGTGGTCTTGCCGCAGCCACTGGCCCCCAGCAGGCAGACGATCTCGTTGTCTGCCACCGTCAGGGAGAGCAGCTCCAACACATTGCGGCCGTTGTAACGGCAGCTGACATTTTCAACCTGCAAACAGGACAAGGCTGACTTCCTCTCTTTTCTGGCGGCGCGCTGCCTTTCGGTTCAGCACACCGCATGCAATTTCATTGACCGATGCGGCGACTCAGTGGCCCGGACTGTCCAGACTGCGGTTGACCCAGATCAGCGGCAACAGCCCCACCAGCACAATGACGATAGCCCCCAGCGCGCCGCGCTCCAGCATCTCGTCCGAGACGAATTGGTAGACGTGGGTCGCCAGGGTATCGAAGTTGAAGGGCCGCAGCAGCAGAGCGGCAGGCAGCTCCTTCATGGATTCGATGAATACCAGCATGGCACCGGCAAACAGACCCCGGCGCACCAGCGGCAGATGAACCCGCCGCAGCATGCCGCCATCCCCTTGCCCCAGAGAGCGGGCCGCCATGTCGAGGCTGGGGGAGATCTTGCCCATGCTGCTCTCCACCGAGCCGATGGCGATGGCCACGAAGCGCACCAGATAGCCGAACACGATGGCGGTGATGGTACCGGTCAGCAGCAAGCCCGGCCCCTGACGCCCGAGCCACTCGGCCAGATCGTTGATGGCAAAGTCGAGGGCGGTGAGCGGCACCAGCACCCCGATGGCGAGCACGGTGCCCGGCATGGCGTAACCCATGGCGGCGATGCGCAGGGGCAGCAAACTCTTGAACCCGCCATCGAGACGGCGGAAGAAGCCGAGCAGCAGGGCGATGCCCATCGCCAGCAGAGCGGTCAGCGCCGAGATAGCCAAGCTGTTGCCGGCGAAGCGGACAAACTCCGGCGTCCACGACAACTCGAAGTAGCGCACCCCGTAATCGAGCAGGATGACGAACGGCAAAGCGAAACCGGCCAGCACCAGCCCCCAGCACCAGAGACCCGCCAACCAGCGGCTCATCCCCTTAAGCGGATAGCGCAGCGGCTGCTCATGGCCCATGGACTTCTGGAACACCTGCTGTCGACTGCGCGAGCGACGCTCCAGCGCGATCAGCAGCACCACCGCCAGCAGCATCAGGCAGGAGAGTTTGGCCGCGGTGGCCAGACTACCGTAGCCGAGCCAGGTGTCGTAGACAGCTGTGGTCAGGGTGTTGATGGCAAAGAAGTGGACGGTGGCGAAATCGGCCAGCGTCTCCATGGCCACCAACGATACCGCCACCATGATGGCGGGGCGCGCCAGCGGCAGACTGAGGCGGCGAAAGCTCTGCCACGGGGTACAGCCGAGCAGGCGGCTGGAGTGGATCAGGCTGACTGACTGCTCGAGAAAAGAGGCGCGGGTCAGCAGATAGACATAGGGGAACAGCACCAGCGCCAGCACCCAGGCGGCGCCGCCAAGGGAGCGAATGGCCGGAAACCAGTAATCGGCCGGACTGTTCCAGCCAAAGAGTGCTCGCAACCCGGCCTGTAGCGGGCCCGAGTAGTCGAGCAAGTCGGTATAGACGTAGGCGACGATATAGGAGGGCATGGCCATCGGCAGCATCAAGGCCCATTGCAGGGCACGCCGCCCTGGCACCTGACACATGGCCACCAGCCAGGCGGTGGGCACGCCAAATAGCAGGCTTAGCAGCACCACGCCGACCACCAGCCCCAGGGTATTGCCCAGATAATCGAGCAGCACGGTATCGGCGAGGTGGCGAAACAGCTCCCCCTCAGCCGAGAAGGCAGAGAAAAGCAGGGCTATAACCGGTAAACCCAGCAGCAGGGCGGTGGCCCAGCTGCCGGTCATCCATCCAAAATTTTTCATGAGACCACAGATGTTGATGGGGCCGTTGGCCCCATCTGATTACAAGTCGAACTTCACTTCATCCAGCAACTGCAAGGCGTCCTTGCGGTGCTTGGCGTAATCGCTGACCGGTAGTGCGTCAGACTTGAAACTGCCCCAGGACTTGACCATGGCGGAAGGCTCGACTCCGGCCTTGACCGGATATTCGGCGTTCACATCCGCATACATGTGCTGGGCGGTGTCGCCAGCCAGAAACTCCATCAGCTTCTGGGCCTCGGCCTTATTCTTGGCATACTTGGTCATGGCCACGCCACTCACGTTGACGTGTGCACCGCGGTCAGCCTGGTTCGGGAAGTTGATATAGACCGCATCCGCCCAGGACTTCTGCGCAGGATCTTTCAACATGGCGCCCAGATAATAGCTGTTGCCGAGCGACACGTCACAGATACCATCCTTGATCGCCTTGACCTGATCCCGGTCATTGCCCTGCGGCTTGCGCGCCAGGTTGGCCTTGACCCCTTCCAGCCAGGTTTTGGTCTCGGCCATGCCGTGATGGGCAATCATGGAGGAGACCAGCGCCACATTGTACTCATGCTTGCCGCTACGGGTGCAGATTTTCCCTTTGAATTCCGGTTTGGCCAGATCTTCGTAACTGATGGTCTCGAGCTTACCGAGGCGATCCTTGCTGGAGTAGATGGCGCGAACCCGGGTGGTCAGGGCGAACCAGCGATTCTCCGGATCACGATAGATGGCGGGGATGTTCTCCTGCAGGATCTTGCTATCCACCGGCTGCACCAACCCCTTGTCCACCAGATCGGTCAGACGGCTGATATCGACGGTCAGCATCAGGTCGGCCGGAGAGAGCTTGCCTTCCCGCTCCAGACGCTCGTTCAATCCCTCTTTGGCGAACACCACGTTCACCTTGATGCCAGATTCCTTCTCGAACTGCTGGATGATGGGCTTGATCAGCTCATCCTGCCGGTTGGAGTAGACATTCACTTCCCCGGCCGCCAATGCAGACTGAGCTGCCAACGCAGAGAAAGCCAGTGCCAACATCTTCATTTTCATCATCCATTCCTTGATTAGCTATACAGAGTGATAACGATTTCCGTTTGCATTCTGCATACATCTTATAAGCGGATCAAGAAAGCTCGCCGTCGCCACATCACATATTTAATCGCCCATAAATGAAAAGGGCCGGATGGAATCCCATTCGGCCTCTTCTGAACAAAACGTTATGTTGGTCAGGCTTCAATAAGCGCCTACTCCCTCGGGATGCCCGAGGTCGGGAGGTCAACAGATCTGTACGTCACTGATGCGGTTCATCACAGCGCCTCGTCGTCACTCTCGCCGGTGCGGATGCGCACCGCTTGCAGCAAGTCGTAGACAAAGATCTTGCCGTCGCCGATCTTGCCGGTATAGGCCGCCTTGCAGATCGCCTCGATCACCCCTTCCACGTTATCATCAGCGGTGGCAATCTCCAGCTTCACCTTGGGCAGGAAGTCGACCTGATACTCGGCTCCCCGGTATAATTCGGTGTGTCCCTTCTGGCGGCCAAATCCCTTGACCTCGGACACGGTCAGCCCTTCCACCCCCAGGTTGGCAATAGCCTCGCGGACATCGTCCAACTTGAACGGTTTGATAATCGCACTAATCAGCTTCATCTGGTTGCTCCCAATCCATGGTGTGTCATGAATCGGGTTTCAATTCTTATGCCAAGTATTTTTATTGTTTTATTTCATATAGATAGAGTTTAATGCCTGCGCCATTCGCCAGGCACACCCCCATAACCGGCCAGCACGCCCCATAATGAGGCACCATGCTGCAGCGGTCAGCGGGTATGCACCAAACAAGAGCAAAACAGCATGTTAGTTATCTCCAACAGCGTCACGATTCCCTGGCATGAGCTGCAATTTCAGACCATGCGGGCACAGGGCAACGGCGGACAGCACGTCAACAAGACCGACTCCGCCGTCTGGCTGCGCTTCGATTACCGCAACTCTCCCAGCCTGACGCCCCTCTACAAGGAGGGTCTCGACAAGCTGAGCGACAGCCGGGTACACGATGGCTTTATCCTGATCCGGGTCGAGAGCCATCGCAGCCAGGACATGAACCGCAAGGAGGCGATGAGCCGTCTGGTGGAGTTGCTGAAAAAAGCAGCCTGGCGCCCCAAGGCCCGCCATGCCACCAAGCCGACCCGCAGCTCCCAGCGCAAGCGGGTCGATGCCAAAAAGCGCAAGGGGGATATCAAATCCGCCCGCGGCAAACCGGTTCTGGACTGAGCCAACCCCCAGCCCCCAGCCCCCTGCCCCCAAAGGATGTCAGCCGATGAGATACAGTTTTTGCGACAGCGCCCACGGCCCCCTGCTCATTGCCATCAATCAGGATGGTCTGCGCCACGTGGAGTTCATGCACGGGGAGCGCCCCGTCATGCCGCAAACTGACTGGCAACGGGATGACAAGGCGCTGGCCCCCTATCTCGCCCAGTTCACCGCCTATTTCGCCGGAAAGTTGCAGCAGTTCGATCTGCCCATGGCAGCGAAGGGCACTCCGTTTCAGCAAACGGTATGGAACGCTTTGTGCGATATCCCCTATGGCGAGACCGTGAGCTATCTCGAGATTGCCCAGGCGATAGGCAATCCCAAGGCGGTGCGGGCGGTAGGCGCTGCCAATGGCCGCAATCCGCTCAGCATCATAGTACCCTGCCATCGGGTGATCGGACGCAGCGGCGAGCTGACCGGCTATGCTGGCGGCATTCCCATCAAGCGCTGGTTGCTGGCTCTGGAACAGACTGGCACAACATTCGAGCTGGCCCCATGAGACGATAAGCGCCTTGGAGAGGGCGGGACAATATGGTGGCCAAAATGAAAAGGCTTTCAGCCAGTAGCCACGCTTTGCTGACAAGATGAACAGAAAATGAAGAATCGCCTCAGAACTACTTCAGATTGAGCTTGGCATGATGGCTCCATACTTGAATGGCACGGCTCATTCGCTGATTCAAGTAGCACCCATGTGACGCTTCCAATCTGTCTTTTTCCCCGCGCCTCCTCTGAGGCGCTTTTTTTGTGCCGACACAACAGGCCACCACCCGGCTTGAGTGGCCTGAACGCCACAAAATCTGCGCCCGCCCAAAAACCAAGAGGCGAAGGATCATCCTTCGCCTCTGACGTAACAGCTGGCTACTCGCTCTGGGGCAGAAACTGCAGTTCCGGCGCCGAGGAGGTCAGCACATCGGCGCAATAATCCCAGGTCGAGATACGATAGTGCTGCAGATCTTCATCCAGATGCAGGCCGTCCGACTCCTGATGGAACCAGCTGGCAAAACGGGATGGGGTGATGAGCTGGATCTGCTCTTCGATGGCATGACTATCCTTCCCCTCGGCCAGATCGCAATCTTCGATAACCCTCAGGGCGTAGATATGGCGAAAATAGACCCGGCAGAGGATTTGCGGGGGCAGATCGATGCTGCGTGCCCGCCCCAGCATGATGGTCAGAGAGTCGCTCCAGAGATCCTGATGCAGCTCGGCAACGACCAGCCCGGGTGGGAGCTGGCGGGACGGAGCCCAAGGGACGGCAACCTGCCGAATGGCATTTTTCTGTTCCATATTCACCTCGCAACGACTCGCTCCCTGTCTTGAGTCTATCTGAACCACATAGTCCCGGCGAAGGCAATCGATGGACAATAAAAACGGCAATAAAAAAGCCGACGTATCAAACGTCGGCGAATAAAAAGTGCTTACAACAGAGGATTCACATATTCAGACCCACGGGTCGAAAGATTGGTTCCCTCTTTTTGTAATTAATTTTCGGCGCGTTTAAACATCAGGATATTGGCGTCCGACTCTTCCGGTACGAAGTAGTAGCCCTCGGCGTTGAAACCGGTCAGCTGCTCCACCTCGGTCAGACGGTGCTTGATGATGTGGCGAGCCATCATGCCGCGCGCCTTCTTGGCGTAGAAGCTGATGATCTTGAACTGGCCGTTCTTCTCATCCTTGAACACCGGTGTGACAATCCGCCCTTTCAGGCTCTTGGGGCGTACCGACTTGAAATACTCGTCGGAGGCCAGATTGATCAACACTTCATCCCCCTGCGCTGCCAGCGCGTCGTTGAGATGGTGAGTGATCACCTCCCCCCAGAACTGGTAGAGATCCTTGCCGCGATCGTTGTCGAGCTTGGTCCCCATCTCCAGTCGATAGGGCATCATCAGGTCGAGGGGACGCAACACGCCATAGAGGCCTGAGAGCATCCGCAGGTGTGCCTGAGCGAAGTCAAAATCGGCCTCGCTGAAATCCTCTACCGCCAAACCGGTGTAGACATCCCCCTTGAAAGCCAGCAGTGCCTGACGGGCGTTGGCGGGGGTGAAATCTGGCTGCCACTCGGCAAACCGGGCGGCATTGAGACCGGCCAGCTTGTCACTGATCTTCATCAGAGTGGCGATCTGGTCAGGGCTCAGTTGGCGGGCCCGGCTAATCAGTTCGGCAGAGTGATCCAGCAGCTCGGGTTGGGTGAAACGGGGTGTCACCAGCGGTGACTCGTAATCCAGCGTCTTGGCCGGGGAAACCACAATCAGCATAACATTCCTTTATGGCGAGGGGCCGAACGGCGGAGCGGCCCCATGATTCATTCATCCAGCGTCACATTGTCCAGCGTACCGGTACCGAGCCGCTCGCGACCGGAGAGTTTGATCAGCAGTCGCAGGTCGTTGGCCGAGTCGGCGTGGGCGAGTGCCTCACTGTAGCCAATCTGGCCGGCGCAGAACAGGCTGAAGAGCGCCTGATCGAAGGTCTGCATACCCAGCTCGGTCGATTTGGTCATCACCTCCTTGAGGCGATGCATCTCTCCCTTGCGAATAATGTCGGTGATGAGCGGGGTATTAAGCAGGATCTCGAACGCAGCGCAGCGCCGCTTGCCATCCATACTCGGCACCAGCTGCTGGGCGACGATGGCCTTGAGGTTGAAAGAGAGATCGAACAGGAATTGGCGGTGTTTGTCTTGCGGCACCAGATGGAGGATGCGATCCAGCGCCTGGTTGGCATTGTTGGCATGCAAAGTGGCGAGACAAAGATGTCCCGTCTCGGCGAACTGCAGGGCAAACTCCATGGTCTCCTGACTTCGGATCTCGCCGATCAGGATCACGTCCGGCGCCTGACGCAGCGAACTTTTCAGCGCCACATCGAACGACTCGGTGTCGATCCCCACCTCTCGCTGGGTCACCAGACTGCGACCATGCTGATGAACGAACTCCACCGGATCTTCCACCGTCAGAATGTGACCATCGGCATGCTGGTTGCGATAGCCGATCATCGCTGCCTGGGTGGTCGATTTGCCCGCTCCGGTGGCGCCGACAAACAGCACCAGTCCCCGCTTGGCCATCACCACCTCTTGCAGGATCTTGGGTAGCTGCAAATCTTCAAAGGTGGGAATGCGGGTCTCGATACGTCGCACCACCATGCCGGGCAGCTCCTGCTGCCAGAAGGCGCTGACCCGAAAACGGCCAAGCGCCTCGCGATAGATCGCGTAGTTGGCCTCCTTGGTGCGGATATAGCGCTCGAAGTGATCGCTGCTGAGGGTATCCCTGACCAGCGTCAGCGCACCCTTCTTGTCGAGGGCTTCGCCTCCCAGCGACACCAGATGGCCATTCACCTTGAGGGTGGGCGGCGAGCCCACCGTCACAAACAGATCCGATCCCTTTCGCTCGACCAGCTCGCTCAGCAGATCATCCAGATTCATCATCTATCCCTCCCTGGGTGCGAGTCTCTTAAATGCTGTTGGGATCAACAGCCTTGGCCTTGGCATCGAGGGATGCCACCACGCCACGACTCACCAGCTGCTTGAGGCTCTGATCCATGGTCTGCATGCCGTGGGTCATCCCGGTCTGGATCACCGAGTAGAGCTGGGCAATCTTGTCCTCCCGGATGAGGTTACGCACCGCTGGAATGCCCATCATGATCTCGTGGGCCGCCACCCGACCGCCACCGATACGCTTGAGCAGGGTCTGGGAGATGACCGCCCGCAGGGATTCGGAGAGCATGGAGCGCACCATGTCCTTCTCCGCACCGGGGAAGACGTCGATGATACGGTCTATGGTCTTGGCCGCCGACGAGGTGTGCAGGGTGCCAAACACCAGATGGCCGGTTTCGGCGGCGGTCATGGCCAAACGAATGGTCTCAAGGTCGCGCATCTCGCCCACCAGAATGATGTCCGGGTCTTCCCGCAGGGCCGAGCGCAGGGCGTTGCTGAAGCTCTTGGTATCTCGATGTACTTCCCGCTGGTTCACCAGACAACGCTTGTTCTCGTGGACGAATTCGATGGGGTCTTCGATGGTGAGAATGTGGTGATGGAAGTTTTCGTTGATGTAGTTGACCATGGCCGCCAGGGTGGTCGACTTACCGGAACCGGTCGGGCCGGTCACCAACACCAGACCCCGCGGGAACTCGGCGATCTTGCGGAAGATCTCCGGCGCATCGAGATCCTCGAGGCTCAGCACCGTGCTGGGGATGGTACGAAATACCGCGCCCGAGCCGCGCGCCTGCTGGAAGGCGTTAACCCGGAAACGGGCCAGATTGGGCACCTCGAACGAGAAGTCGACCTCGAAGTTCTCCTCCAGCTCCTTGCGCTGATGGTCGTTCATGATGTCGTAAATAAGGGCATGCACTTCCCGGTGTTCCAGGGCGGGCAAATTGATCTTGCGAACCTCACCATCAACCCTGATCATCGGGGGAACCCCGGCCGAGAGGTGTAGATCCGAGGCTTTATGCTTTACACTGAAAGCCAATAACTCTGTGATATCCATAGACTTGTCATTCTCCCATCACAAGATCACTAACGAAATATGAACCAGATTGCCCAGCACCTGTTTCAGGTAAAGGAACGCATTGCCCAGGCCGCCGAACGGGCGAGCCGCAACCTGCAGCAGATCCGCCTGCTGGCCGTGAGCAAGACCAAACCGGTCGAGGCCATCATGGCCGCCCATGCCGCAGGTCAGCGCTGCTTTGGTGAATCCTACGCCCAGGAAGCAGCGGCCAAGATCGATACCTTGCGCCAGCAGCCGGAATATAGCGACATAGAGTGGCACTTTATCGGCCCTTTGCAATCGAACAAATCCAAACTGGTCGCCGAACGGTTCGACTGGGTGCAGAGCGTGGATCGGGACAAGCTGATCGACCGCCTCAACAACCAGCGCCCAACTACAATGGCACCGCTAAATGTTTGTCTGCAAATCAATATTAGCGGAGAGAGCAGTAAATCCGGAACGTCGGAACAAGAGATTTTCCGCCTTGCCGAGCTGGTCTCCCACAGTGAGCGGCTGGTGCTGCGGGGGCTGATGGCCATTCCCGAGCACACCAGTGACGAGGGCGTACTGGCCGCCCAAATGACCCGTATGCAGACTCTGTTCACCGAGCTTGCGCGACAATACCCCACGGTGGATACCCTCTCGATGGGGATGACCGAGGATCTTGAACTGGCGATAGCCCACGGCAGCACCATGGTGCGGGTCGGCACCGCCATCTTCGGCGCCCGTGACTACTCATAGGCAAGGCCCGCGGATAACCAATAAGTCCGCCTCTTACCGCGACTTCATCAACAGGAGCGTTTGATGGAACACCGAATTCTGGCGTCAGGTGGTGCAGGCAGCGCCAACCTCGCCGCGACCCCATATGCTACAGGAGCATCTGATGCAGCATAGAACGCTGGCCTTTATCGGCGCGGGCAACATGAGCCGCAGCATCATCGCCGGACTGGTCAAGTCGGGTTATCCCGCCGGGCAGATCACGGCTGCCAACCCCAGTCTGCCCAAGCTGGAGGCGCTGGCGAGCGAACATGGCATTCGCATCACCCAGAATAATGCCGAGGCGGCCCGTGACGCCGAAGTGATCGTGCTGGCGGTCAAACCGCAGCTGATGGCCGGCATGCTGTCAGCACTGGTTGAAGAGTTGGGCTCCCTTGAGGGCAAGCTGCTCATCTCCATCGCGGCGGGCATCAAGGTGGCGCGCCTTGGCGAGATGGCCGGTGGCCACGACTGCATCATCCGCACCATGCCCAATACCCCTGCCCTGCTTGGTCTGGGCATGACCGGCCTCTATGCACCCGAACATATTGCCGCCGCGGATCGCGACTTTGCCGAGCAGATGATGCAGGCGGTCGGCAAAACCCTCTGGGTGGAGCAGGAGTCTGGCATCAACGGCGTCATCGCCGCGGCGGGCAGTGCTCCGGCCTACTTCTTCCTCTTTATGCAGGCGATCGCCGAAGAGGCTGAGGCGATGGGCTTCTCGCCCGATCAGGCACGCCTGCTGGTGCAGCAGACCGCGCTGGGTGCAGCCACCATGGTGGAGCAGAACCCTGAGCTGGCGCTGCAAACCCTGCGTGAGCAGGTCACCAGCAAGGGCGGCACCACAGCCGAAGCCATCAAGACATTCCAGCAGCAGGGGCTGATGCCGCTGACTGCGCAAGCCATGCAGGCGGCCGTTGCTCGCGCCACCGAAATGGAAACCCTCTTCTAACAGGAGCCCAGATGAACACTGCTTACTTTCTGATTAACACCGTTTTCGATCTCTACCTGATGGTGATCCTGCTGCGCGTCTGGCTGCAGTGGGCCCGCGCCGACTTCTACAACCCGATGAGCCAGATGGTGGTCAAGCTGACCAATCCGCTGGTGATCCCGCTGCGCCGCGTTATCCCGGGCTTTGGCGGCATCGATCTCGCTTCCGTGGTGCTGGCGCTGGCTGTCGCCTTCCTCAAGCTGGCCCTGCTCAAGAGTATGAACGTGCTGCTGGCGGACTGGCTCAGCATCAGCCTGTTTGCCGCGCTGACCGTGCTGAAAAAAGCGGGCTCGATGATCTTCTGGGTACTGCTGATCCGCGCCATCCTGAGCTGGGTCAGCCAGGGCCGCAACCCCATCGAATACGTGATGCATCAGCTGACCGAGCCCTTCCTCGCCCCTATCCGCCGCGTACTGCCGGCACTGGGCGGACTGGATCTCTCGGTGCTGGTCGCCTTTATCGGCCTGCAAGCCATCAACTACCTGCTGGGTGACCTGTTTGGCCAGCTGTGGTGGATGATTTGATGCCAGCCGTCCTGCAACAAGGGGATGAACTGGTACTGCATCTGGTGATCCAGCCCAAGGCGAGTCGGGATCAGATCATCGGATTGCATGGCGAAGAGCTGAAAGTGGCCATCACGGCGCCGCCGGTTGATGGCCAGGCCAACAGCCATCTGATCAAGTTTCTGGCCAAGCAGTTCAAGGTGGCCAAGGGACAGATCACCATAGTGCGGGGCGAGCTGGGGCGACACAAAACCGTCGCCATCGACAGCCCCAAACAGTTGCCGCAAGAAGTGAGTGCTCTGCTGAATGACACGCAAGGCTGAATGAATCGGCCTGCGCCAACCGTAGATATGAGAGGGATGACAGATGAAAACAGCCTGGATGAGTGGCCTGCTGGCACTGCTGATGACCCTGCCGCTCAAGGCAGAACAGATGAAGGAGCTGGGGCCCTGGCTGGTGCACTACAACGCCTTCAACTCCAGCTTCCTCACACCGGAGGTCGCCAAGGCGTATGGACTGGAGCGCAGCCGCTACAACGCCATCATCAATATCGCGGTACAGGACAAGCAGAAAGTGGCGCAAGCCGTGGGGATCACCGGCGAGGCCAAGAACCTGACCGGTACCATCCGCACCCTGAACTTTCAGGAGGTAAAAGAGGGCGATGCCATCTACTATCTGGCGACCCTCCCCTACCGCAACGAAGATACCTATCAGTTCACCCTGAAGATCATGGGCGGTGGGCAGCAACAGAACCTCAGCTTCCAGCAGACCTTCTACGTAGACTGAGCAGCAACAAGAAGCCCCGACCAAGGCCGGGGCTTCATTTTATCCATATGACAAGGGCGCCATCAGGGCGCCCTCGTTGCATCTATCCCGTACCGCGACTGTTACAGGGCGAGGAACAGACCGGCCAGACAGGCGCTCATCAGGTTCGCCAGCACGCCGGAGAGAATGGCGCGCATGCCGTAACGGGCGATGAAGGATTTGCGCTCCGGCACCATGGAGCCCAGACCGCCGATCAGGATCGCCATGGAGGAGATGTTGGCAAAGCCACACAGGGCGAAAGTCACGATGGCCTTGCTCGACTCGCTCAGGGTCTGATCCTGCACCAGACCGATGAAGGCGACGAACTCGTTGACCACGATCTTGGTACCGATCAGGGCGCCAGCGGCTTGCGCCTGATCCCAGGGCACACCGATCAGCCAGGAGACGGGGGCAAACAGCCAGCCCAGAATGATTTGGAAGCTCAGATCCAGCCCTACCAGACCGCCAGCCCAGCCGAGCAGGCCATTGAGCATGGCGATCACGCCAACGAAGGCCAGCAGGGTGGCACCGACCGCCACCGCGATATTGAGGCCAGACATGGCGCCATCGGCCGCCGCTTCGATCACGTTGGTGGCGCGGGGGATCTCCACATCCTGATGGTGATCGACCTCTTCAGCTCCCGGCGGCACCAGGATTTTGGCCATCGCCAGACCGGCAGGGGCAGACATGAAGGCAGCAGCGATCAGGTATTTCAGCTCAACCCCGAGGCTGGCATAGCCCACCAGGGTGCCACCGGCGACGGAGGCGAGACCGCAGCTCATCACTGCGAAGAATTGGGAGTCGGACATCTTGGAGAGGTAGGGTTTGACCACCAGCGGCGCTTCCACCATGCCAACGAAGATGTTGGCGGTGGCGGAGAGGCTCTCGGCACGGCCGGTGCCCAGCAATTTCTGCAAGCCACCACCCAGCAGGGCGATCACCCGCGGCATGATGCCGATGTGGTAGAGGATGGCGATCACCGCGGAGAAGAAGATGATGACCGGCAACACGTTGAAGGCAAAGATGAAGCCCAGCTTGAACTTGGCCAGATCGCCGAACAGGAAGGCGATCCCCTCCTGACCATAACCGATCACGCTGCTTACGCTCTCGCTGACCCCGTTCAGCACGTGCTGACCGGCAGGCAGCCAGAGCACCAGACCGGCAAACATGATTTGCAGGCAGAGGGCAAGGCCAACTGTTCGCAACGGGATACGACGACGATTATCAGAGCAGATGACGGCAAGCGCCAGGATACTCAGGATGCCGAGCAGGGCAATCATAGGGACTCCATCAGGTGGGGCAAAAGATGGGCGCGGATTCTGCGCCTCTCACCCCGTCACTGCAAGTCCGCTTGGTTACAACCCTGTTAGAAAAAACGTTTGCACGATATCGGTTGCGCCAACTGGCTGATTTGGTTCGATTTTAGTATCATGAGAAATCGAGAGTTCTTAAATGGAAACAATCATTCCTCACCACCGGACAATTTCCCCCCAAGCCAAGGGGCCAGTCGCTGCTCCCAATAGGGTTCGGGGCCAAAGCGGGCCTTGAGGAAATCGATGAAGAGGCGGATCTTGGGATCCAGATGTTCGCGCCGGGCGTAAACGGCGTGTACCGCCATCTGCTGGTTTGGTCGCCACCCTGGCAACACAGGGATCAGCTTGCCGCTTTGTAACTCCTTGTCCAGCAAGTAGTTGGCAATATAGGCGATACCGAGCCCGGCCAGTGCCGCATCCCGCACCGCCTCCGCCATATCCACCCGATAGTTGCCCGCCACCTGCACCGTCTGGCGCTCCTTGCCCTGGCGAAACGACCACTGGTGATAGCGCCGCTCCCGACTCTGGTAAGTGATGCAGTTGTGCTGGGCCAGATCCTTGGGATGAAGCGGCGTGCCGTGGCTCAGCAGGTAATCCGGCGACGCCGCCACCACGAAGCCGATGTCGGCCAGCCGTTGTCCCACCAGCCCTTCCGGCTTGTCCTCATAGGTGGTGAGCCAGAGATCCAGCCCCTCATCCACCAGATTGGTTCTGTGGTCGAACAGCGAGACCTCCAGCTCCAGCTCGGGATAGCGATCCTGAAACGCCTTGAGATGGGGAATGACGTGCAAGCGGCCAAAAGATTGGCCCACCCCGAGATGGAGCACACCGCTCACCTTGCCACGCCGCTCGGCGATCATGGAGTCCGCCTCCTGCGCCACCGCCACCAGCGCATGGCAGTGACGGGCATACTCCTGACCCAGCTCGGTCAGGACGAAGCGGCGGGTGGTGCGCTGTACCAGCTGGGCGCCAAGGGTGGTCTCCAGCAGCGCCAGCTGCTTGCTGATATGGGATTTGGAGACCCCGAGACGACGGGCGGCGGCAGAGATCCCCTGCTCGCGCACCAGCGCATCGAAGATCACCATTTGAGGAAGACGTTGCAGCACAAGATAACCGGATTGAGTGGCGGGAGCCCATTATTCCAGAGCCGCCCGCCAAGGGGTAGGGTCAGAGCCCCAGCGCCCGGGTGATCTGCAGTTTGAGGGGGTCGTCAGCCGGATTCTGGTTGGCGCCGTAGCTGGCGATCAGCTTGCCATCCCGCCCTACCAGATATTTGTGGAAGTTCCAGTTCGGCTCATCCCCGTCAGCGGCCGCCGCCAGCCCCTTGAACAGTGGCACTGCATCGGAGCCCCGCACCGCTACCCGATTGAACATGGGGAAGGTGACGCCATAGTCGCGGCGGCATACCTCGGCGGTCTTGGTCTCGTTGCCCGCCTCCTGCCAGAAGTCGTTGGAGGGGAAACCGAGAATAATCAATCCCTTATCCTTGTAGCTCTGGTAGAGCTTCTCCAGATCGCGGAACTGGCCGCTGTAGCCGCAGTAGGAGGCGGTATTGACCACCAGTACCACCTTGCCCTCGGTCAGCTGACAGAGGTTGTGGCGCTGGGCATTGTTGAGCTCCCGCATCTCCACATTGAAATAATCGGGGCACGCCGCAGAGGCCGCGCTGGCCCCCAATAACAGCAACAGAGTGAACCATTTCATCGCCAAGACTCCTTTTGTTTTGTCCATCATACGCGGTTACCAGAGCCGCAGTTCACTCTCAATGCAGGGGAATGCCGGTCAGCCAGCCGTGGCCCCAGAACACCAGCAGCGCGGTGGCAGCCAGGCCCGCCCCTACGCTGATGCCAGTGCCCGTCCAGTTAGCCGCCGGGCGGGGATATCGCTGCCAGTCCCGCACCGAAATCCAGACCATGCTCACCAGCGCCCAGAGCCCGATGCCGCCAAACAGCACCAGAGATCGCGCCTCGCTGTTGACCAGCAGATGGGCCACCGCCCAGAGCAGGGTACCGAGCAGTTGGGGATGCACCAGCCAACGGCGCAGATGGTTGGGCCCCTGGCCGGAGAAGAAGAGGATCAGCGCAAAGGGCATCATCACCGTCATGGTCATCGGCCCCCAATCCGGCAGGAAGTAGAGCGGCAGCGAGCTGGCCGAGCGCCAACCGGCGATGATGCAGGCGATGGCGACAAACACCAGCAGGGAGAAGAGCCCCTTGTAGCGATTCTCACCCAGCCGCTCGCGCAGCCGCGCCCGATGGGCCACCGCAAAACAGGGGTAGAGATGGATCAGGGTAAACAGCGCAACCCCCAGGGTCAGCAGGAACATGAGTCTCTCCTTGTACTTGGTACGACCACTATGCCGTAAAGGGAGATGTGCGCCTATCAAAACCGCGCTGACCCATGGAGTCAAAAGTGTGGCAAGACAAAGGAACAGAAAGAAAAGAGCCGATCACGATGGATCGGCAAATAAGTGCCAGGGCAGTCAGACATCTCGCGGGATGGGAGATGCCCCAAACGGGGATATTGAGTGGCCGATGGGGCGCATCGGCCGAACCGGATCAGCCCTTGAGCTGATAGAGCGCCGCTACGTTGCGCGCAGTGAGTTGAATGTTGGTGCTGGCGCTCTCCAGCGCCTCCGGCAGAGACATGGCGCGGTTGACCACGGCGAATACCGCGTCCAGCCCGTGATCATGTACCACACCGCAATCGTCGGTCAGGCAACCGGAGATACCGATCACCGGCTTGCCGAACTGCTTGGCGCAACGTGCGACACCGATTGGCGTCTTGCCATGGATGGTCTGGCTGTCGATGCGCCCTTCGCCGGTGATAACCAGATCCGCATCGGCCACTTCCTCGGCCAGCTTCAGGGCTTCAATCACGATCTTAATGCCAGGCTTGAGTTCGGCACCAAGAAGACCGACCAGCGCGGCCCCCATGCCACCGGCAGCGCCCGCCCCCGGAATATCCTTCACCTGCTTGCCAAGGGCCTGCTCAATGCAGTCGGCATAACGGGAGAGGTTGGCATCGAGTTGCGCCACCATCTCTGGAGTCGCCCCCTTCTGCGGGCCAAACACCGCAGAGGCGCCTTTCGGGCCGCAGAGCGGGTTGTTCACATCGCACGCCACCTCGATAACCAGCTCGCTCAGACGCGGATCCAGACCGCTCAGATCGATGGTCGCGAGTTCGGCAAGACCTGCGCCACCCAGCTCGATGGCAGAGCCATCCGCTTTGAGCAGCTTGCCGCCGAGCGCCTGGATCATGCCGGCACCGCCGTCATTGGTGGCGCTGCCGCCGATACCAAGGATAAGGTGCTTCACCCCCATCTCCAGCGCGGCCAGGATCAGCTCGCCGGTGCCGAAGCTGGAGGTGAGCAGCGGATTGCGCTGCTCGGGAGCGACCAGATGGATGCCGGAAGCGGCGGCCATCTCGATGACGGCGCGCTCGCCATCACCCAGCAGGCCGACGAAGCCCTGCACCTTGTTGCCAAGAGGCGCGGTCACTTCGACCGGCAGGATGCGGCCACCGGTGGCATCAACCAGCGATTGCACCGTACCTTCACCGCCATCGGCCATCGGCAATTTGACGTAGGTAGCGTTTGGCAACACCTGTTTGAAACCAGCCTCGATGGCATCAGCCACCGCCATGGCGCTCAGACTCTCCTTGAATGAATCGGGGGCAATAACAATTTTCATATCAATTCCTTAGGCGAGGCCAAACACGCCAAACATCAGGGTGGAGACAGTGGCAATGGTCAGACCGACTGCAGTTTCGTAAGGGATAAGTTTCAGGCGCTCACCTACCCCCATGTGGACGCTGCCACCGGTGGCATGGAAAAAAGAGCCGTGGGGCATGTGGTCAAACACGGTGGCACCGGCATGGATCATCGCCGCCCCGGCCAGACTGCTGATCCCCAGTTCAATCAGGGTGGAGCTGAATACGTTGGAGGCCACCACGGTACCGGCGGTGGTCGAGGCGGTTGCCAGCGACATCAGAGCACCGGAGATGGGCGCCAGCAGGTAGGAGGGCAGACCGGAGGCGGTCAGGCCGCTGATCAGCACATCTTTCAGGCCGGAGTTGGCGATGATGCCTGCCAGGGTACCGGTACCCAGCAGCATGATGGCGACCGGCGCCATGCGGGCGAGGCCGGAGACCGCAAACTGGTTCACCTTGCTGAATTTACCCATCATCAGGGCACCGACCAGACCACCGAGGGGCAGTGCAATCAGCGGATCCACCACAATACCGGCGACCGGCCGCAGAGCCAGCAGCAGGATGGCGACCAGCGGCGCGCTGATGGCGGCGGCAAAGCCCGGCAACTTGGCACCGGCAAAGCTCACAACTTCATCAGCAGCAACCTTGCTGCCCTTGTTGTTCAGCCGCTTGGCGAGCCAGTAGGCCATCACCAGACCGAACAGACCCGGAATGATGCCCGCCGCCATCACAGAGGTGAGGGGCAGATGGAAGGCATCAGCCGCGGCAATGGCGTTAGGGTTGGGGGACATGACGTTACCCGCCTTGCCGCCACCGATCATCGCCAGCAGGATGGCCGCCTTGGAGAGGTCGGCACGGCGGGCGATGGCCAGCGCAATGGGCGCCACCGTGATGACGGCCACATCCACGAATACGCCGACCGCAGTCAGGATCAGGGTTGCCAGTGCCAGCGCCAGCAGGGCGCGGGTTTCACCGAGTTTCTTGACGATGGTCTCGGCGATAGTGGTAGCCGCGCCCGATTCGATCAGTACGCCCGCCAGCACACCGGCCGCCAGGATCCGCATCACCGCTGTGGTGATCCCCTGGGCACCGCCGATCATCAGGGCGACGGTCTGGGTCAGATCGGCACCGCCAATCAGGCCACCGGCCAGGGCACCCACGATCATGCCGTAAGCGGGCGGCACCTTCTTCAAAATGAGGATGATGGCGATGGAGAGCGCCGCGATGGCGCCAAGGGCAGTAACCGGGATCATGACGGACACCTTCAATGGGAGTGAATGGCCGCCATTATGGAGATCTGCAATCAGAATGCTTTGGCTTACAAACCAAAAATTGCGTCATGTAAAAGTGGTTTTTTGTCCAACTTTACAATCACAAGTCGAGATTAAGGCCGAGATAGAGCAAAAATTTGTCGTCTAACTTATTGAAATTCAACCCGGTTATCTGCTCTATTCGCCCCAGCCGATAGCGCAGGGTATTGGGGTGAATGAACAGGGCTTCGGCACAGCGATGCAGATCACAATCCTGCAAGAAATAGTGGCGCAGGGTCTTCTGCAGCGCCCCCTTGCCATCTTCCCGGGCCAGTTTCTGTAGCGGTGTGCGCAGCTGATCCGCCTGCCAGGAGTCCGCCAGACTGCCCAGCAGCACTGGCAAACGGTAGTCCTCAAAGAAGTAGACCTGTTTGCGCGGCGCCTGCCGCATGCCACGGCGCAGGGTATCTCGCGCCGTCTGGTAAGAGCGCGCCAGCCCGTCGATCCCGGCGAAGTAATCGCCCACCGCGATATGCACCTTGAAGTGGGGAATGCGGGCCAGCAACTGCTTGATCCGGCTGCGCTCCTGCGCCGATTGCCAGACGCCATCACTCAATTGCGCCGGTTTGAGCACCACTATCTCGTCGAGCCCGTTGATGGCGACCAGATTGTCCCGCTCCGGATTCTCCAGCTGATGAACCAGTTCCCGCAGACGCGCCGGGTCGGCCTCCTCCAGCGCAAGCACGGCCACCACCCGAGGCTGGGCCAACTCTAGCCCGAGAAAACGGGCCGCCTGCTGCAATTGATCGACTCGCCCCTCGCCCCGAATGAGCTGCAACACCAGCTCCTCCTTGTGGCGCTTGTCCCACTGCAGCTGTTCGGTGAGCGCTGCCTGCTCCAGGATCAGTTCGGCGGTCATTCGCACCAGCTCGGCGTAAGCGCGAACTTCCTCCGGATCGCCGGAGATGCCGATCACCCCGATCAGCTCCCCCTGATAGGAGATGGGTAAATTGATGCCGGGTCGCACCCCTTTGAGCTGCAAGGCTGTCGCTTCGCTGATCTCCACCACCCGGTTTTCGGTCAGCGCCAGCACGGCCCCTTCGTGGCGCTGATGGATCCGCTCCGGATTGCCGGACGCAATGATGAGGCCATGTTCGTCCATCACGTTGACCGAGAACGACAGGATTTTCATCGCCCGTGCGACGATCTGACGGGCAAGGTTATCGTTTAGCTGCATAACATCTCCGGACAAGGGGCTGATCTGGCTACGTCACCACGAGGCGATTCAGGGCACATGGGCGCAAAGATGCCACATCATCAAGACAAGCGAGAGGGGGATCGCTAGAATAGGCCACTTTACCCGATGTGTGCCCCGCCATGGAGCAGGACTTGCGTGCTTGCACCCGCCTGCCCGTGATGGCCCATCCCTCCGATCTGGACTGTGCTATGGATTATGAATTTCGCCGCGACCCGTTTGGTGGCTATCGCGCCCGGTTCTCCATGGGCCATGAAGCCATCGGTCAGTGGCTGATCGACGAGGTTGGCAAGGATGAGGAGAAGCTCGACGAGCTCTTCTCCATCATTGATCAGCTCTCCAACCGCACCCGAGTCGAATACCGGCTCAACGGCGGTGACTACTCCCTGCTGCTGACCCATGAAGAGGCGGAGGTGAAAGCCAACGCCCTCAATATCGAGCTGGGTGAGGATCTTGACGATCTCGCCTACTACGATGATGAACAGCTGGCCATGTGCGGGCTGGAAGATTTTGCCCAGGTGCTCACCTCTTGGCGCGCCTTTATCCGTAACGAGGATATGGGCTGATTGACCCAATGTCGGGCAAATGTGCCCTTTTGCCTAACTCAACAGGATTGACTATGTCTATTTACGATTTTGATGACGAACTGCCGGAAGACGAAGAACAGGAATCCACCAAGAAAGCGGCTGCACCTGCCAAGAAGAAAGGCAAGCAGGTGATGAACACTCAGGTCAACCTGAGCCCGCGCGATGCCAGCCGTCTGAACGGCATGCACGTTGAAGCGATCGCCACGCTGGACGACGTCAGCTTGCCGAAGAACGTCATCTTCAAGGCTGGCCTGATCGCCCTGGGCGAACTGGAAGCCGGCAAGCGCGCCGATATCATCGCCCGCGTGATCGCAGAATCAGGCCGCTAAGCGTCCCTGAAGGCATAAAGAAAGCCGGAGCCACTGCTCCGGCTTTTTGTTTTCCGCCTAGGCACTCTCAACGGCAATCGATCCCCTTTCCGGCTCGGGAGATCAGTTGGTCATAGCGGCCATCGGCACGGGCGGCAGCCAGGGCATGATTGAAGCGCTCAAGCAGGCTGGCGGCCTCCGGGTACTGCCGTGAAATGATCAGATAAAAAGTGTCGCTCTGGCGAAAGTGGGGCAATGCCTGCAGATGGCAGGGGTCGCCAAACAGTTGGCGGCTGGCATCCAGGGTCACCGTCTCGTTCATCGGCAGCAGATCGATCCGTTTGCGATCCAGCAGTTGCAGACACTGTGCCAGGGTCTTGGGGCGCTGCAGATCCAGCCCGAAACGCTTGATCACCCCGTCGGCATGGCTGGTGCTCCACCCCAGCGGAATACAGACACGCAACCCTTGCCAGCGGCCAGCCTGAATGGCCTCGCTCCCCCGATAGGTGAACCAGGAGAGGCGATCTATATGAATGGGAGCGCTGTAGTGGAAGAGCTTGGCCCGCTCGGCAGTCCAGGCGTAGGGGAAGGTGGCCGCAACCAACCCATTGCGGGTCAACTGATAGCCGCGGGGCCAGGGCAGGTAGTCGACCTGGATCTCCCGATAACCTGCCTCTTGCAGCAGGGTCGTCACCAGCCGGGTGCTCTCGCCGCCTTCAGGCAGTGCCTTGCCGGTATACGGGGTGAACTCACCAGTCACCAGCAGCAAGGGTGCCGCCTGCAGCCAGACACACCAACAACACAACAACCACAGACAGTGCTTCATCAGCTGCTCTCCCTTTACCCTGTTGATGAGTATAGAGAAGGGATCCGACCACCTCCTGCGCGGTTGTCCTGCTGACGCCCACTTGTTAAGGTTGCCGCCTGCCTCGATCAAGGAGATCCAATGTTACCCCTTCCAGACTCATTTATCTGGGGCGCGCTGGCGCTGGCCGTGCTGCTTGCCCTCTTCCGCCAGCGTCTGCCCGCCTTGGCCCTGCTGGGACTCTCCCTGCTGC
The DNA here is from genome assembly GCF_040908365.1 of Aeromonas sp. R2-4. NCBI lineage: Bacteria > Pseudomonadati > Pseudomonadota > Gammaproteobacteria > Aeromonadales > Aeromonadaceae > Aeromonas > Aeromonas sp. R2-4. The sequence goes on along the minus strand of NZ_JBFODO010000055.1, from coordinate 70,755 downwards.
TGGCACTGTGGCTTGACCGAATGACGCTACCCGCCCTGCTGGTCTCGGTTGCAGGATTACTGCTTGCGTGGCGTACGCCAACCCTCCCCGCCCGCCGGGCGATGGTGGCCAGAGTGGTGCTGATCCTCTGGGCGATTGCACTGACCCTGCACCTGCTCCCCGGCTTCAACAATCTCAAGGTGCTGGATCAGGCGCTGGCAGGCCCCGCCAGCGTGCCGTTCAACATGTATCTGAACCTCGACAAGCCGCTGCTGCTCTTTGGCTTGCTGCTGGCCTGCCCGATGCTGCTGGGCAAGGGGGGCGCCATCCGCTGGCGCCCTTTGGCCCTGTTGCTGCTGCCGCTGGGTGCCCTGCTGGTCATCGCCTGGCTGTTGGGGGCACTGAAACCGGAAGTGGGTCTGCCCCACTGGTGGTGGCTGTTTGCACTCAACAACCTGCTATTCACCTGCGTGGCGGAAGAGGCGCTGTTTCGCGGCGCGATCCAGCAGGGGCTGACCGAGCGTTACCGCTCCTGGATTGGCATCGTCGTGGCTGCGCTACTGTTCGGAGCTATTCACCTGCCCGGTGGCCCACTGCTGGCGCTGTTTGCGACCCTGGCAGGCTGCTGCTACGGCCTGGCATTCCAGCTCAGCGGGCGACTCTCCGTGGCCATCCTGATCCACTTCGCCTTCAACTTCGCCCATCTGGCGCTCTTCACCTACCCGCTGGCCCAGCACTAGCTCCTGAAGGCGCCTGACACGGGCGCCTTCCCTCGCTCTTCCCTCTCTCTTTAAGCGTGCTGCCTCAATCGCTTTACACCTCCAAAAAGATCCAAACAAAACCAATTCATTTACTTGTAACCAAAATGTAAACAAACTGACCTCTGCATTCGCCATAACAGTCACTTTCCATTGCCCTGCAACCAAAAGGATCCTGTGATGCAGAAAACCCTCAGTTATGCCGCCCTGCTGCTGGTCAGCCAGTTCCCGCAACTGGCACTGGCCGATACCGATGTCTATCTCACCAACAACAGTCCTGAACCGCTTCAGATCGACATCCGCCAAAGCGGCAGCGGCCAGCTGCAACCCGGCAGTCAGTGGCTGCAGCACCGCACCGAGCTGGGCCCATGGGAGAGCGCCATGGTACTCAGCTTCAATCGCTATGAGGGGATCAAGGCGGGCAAGAGCTATCTGTTCGAAACCCGTGTGACCACAGCGGGTGGCGACGTCTATCGGCTCAACCAGCTGATGGAGGGAACCTGGTGGAACACCACCTTGCAGCACGGTGGCGAAACGCCAACCGGCGCATCTGGCTGGCAAAACGATCGGGCGATCCACCGTGTTACGGGGCCACAAGAGCTAGCCTTTGCCGCCAAGTTCACCGGCCGCTACGACGATCTGCACTATATGATCACGCCCCCCCAAAAACGGGAGCAACCGGAACCGGCAGAAAACAGGCTCAAGGTGGCCAGCTACAACGTCTGGGCACTGCCGGTGATCGCCTCCAGCATCGGCGATCGGTTGACCTTGCTGCCTGATTATCTCAAGGGCTATGACGCCCTGCTGCTGCAAGAAGTGTTCGATGGCCGCCGCGAAGGCTTTTTGCAGGCGCTGGCGAAAGAGTACCCCTATCAGACCAAGGTTCTCGACAAGCCCGGGGTCAACATTCATGACGGCGGCGTGGTGATCGTCAGCCGCTATCCCATAGTGCGAGAGGCCCAGCTGGTCTATCCCCAATGCACCGGCACCGACTGCTTCGCCGACAAGGGAGTGATGTACGCCGAGGTGATCAAGGGGGGCAAGGCGTGGCACCTGTTCGCCACCCACACCGCCAGCTTTGACACCGACGAGGCCCGCAAGCTGCGGCAGATCCAGTTCGGTCAGATCCGCTCTCTGGCTGCCAGCCTCAAGATCCCCGCCAGCGACACCGTCATCTACGGCGGTGACTTCAACGTCAACAAACGCAAGTTTGCCGATGACTACGCCAACATGCTGGCCAATCTGAACGCCCATGAACCCGCCTATGGCGGCTATACCGAAGCCACCTTCGATCCCAGGATCAACCCCTATGCCGGTGGCCCGCTCTCCGGTGGCGCCAACGTCGAGTATCTGGACTATCTGGTAGTGAGTCGGGAGTACGGCAGCGCCAGCCACAACCTCAACACGGTCTGGATCCCGCGCAGCAGCGATGGCAGCCTCTGGCCCGCCAGCAACCTCTCAGACCACTTCCCGGTCAAGGGAGAGATCAGCCGATGACTCGCCGTTACGGGATACTGGCGCTGGCTATCCTGACCCTTTTGCTGGTGAATCTGGGCTGGCAGGAAGAGCAGTCCCCGATATCGCCAGGACGGTCGGCGACGCCCTCTCTGGCCAATCCACAGTTGCCAGCAGAACCGGGGAGCCCGCCTCCCCGCATGCCAAACGCTGAGGGGATGGATGGCAAAAGCAAAGAAGTGCCCAGCAGCTGGCAGGCGATGCCGGATGAACTGATCAACCAGCTTGCCAGCGAGATCAGCGACAGCGAGTTGCCGCTGGTGCAGCGTGTGAGCAATCTGGAGGCAGCAGAGGCCGGGTGGCTGAGCGAGGGGGAGAGCCTGATCCGGCTACAGGGGCGCTATGCCCTGGCGCTGGATCAGTTGGCGCAAGAGAGCGAGCAGTTACCGCTGGCCGAGCGGCTGGACGCCCTCAGCCGCTTGCAGGACAGGTGGGCGGCGGATCATCCGGATCTGGCAGGCGAGCTGTTCAACCCGGATGCCCGCCTGCAGCAAGCCCGTCAGCTGTGGGGAGATGAGGAGCTGGCCACCCTGGCCCATCACTTCCTGCCCGCAGAGAAAGTCGAAGCCACGCTGGCGTTTGCCGAGGCGCGCCAGCAGCAGCTCGATCAACGCAGCCGCTACCAGCGAGAGCTGGCCGAGCTCGAGCAGCAACTGGCGGCCAGCCAACAACAGATGGATCCTGCGCTGTGGCAACAACACAAGGAGGAGGTGTTGAGCCAGTGGCGTCGTGACTTCTTCGCGCGGGAGCAAGGCAAACCCTGAGGTCAGCGCTTGCCCTTGAACTGCTTGACGCTGCGTTTGGCCTGAGTACGGCGATTGGCCTGCTTGTCACGAGGGGGGCGCTTGCCCTCCCCGCTGGCAGGCTGGTCGGTAACCGGGAATCCAGCCAGATCGCCCAACGGCAGCTCGCGGCCGGTCAGGGTGCGGATAGCTTGCAGCATGTCACTCTCGCCATGACAAACCAGCGAGATGGCCAGCCCCTCGCGGCCAGCCCGGGCGGTACGACCGATGCGGTGTACATAGACGGGGGCGCTGGCGGGCAAGTCCAGATTGATCACCACCGGCAGCGCCTCCACATGGATGCCACGCGCCATCAGGTCGGTGGCCACCAGCACCCGAATTTTGCCCTCTTTGAAATCGCCGAGCGCCTGCTCGCGCACCGCCTGCTCCTTCTCGCCATGGAGGGCGGCCACCGCAATGCCCGCCTTGGCCAGCTTTCTGGCCACCCCGTCGGCATCATCCCGCGCACTGATAAAGACCAGCACCTGCGGCCACGCCTGCTCCTTGAGCAAGCTGATGAGCGCCGGGACCTTGCTGCTCTTGTTGACCAGATAGAGCCGCTCTTCGATCTCGTTCACCACGCTGTTGAGGGGGTTGGCCTCGATACGGGTTGGCTCGCGCAGCAAGCCGTTGGCCAGCGTCTCCAGCTCGGCAGGCAAGGTGGCGGAGAAGAGCAGGGTCTGGCGATCCGCCGGAATAAAGCCGAGCAGCGCCTTGATGTCGGGAGCAAAGCCCATCTCCAGCAAGCGATCCGCTTCATCCAGCACCAGCAGTTGCAAACCATCCAGCCCCAACAGTTGCTGGGTCAGCAGATCCCGCAACCGCCCCGGCGTGGCGACCAGCAGCTGTGGCCCCTGCGCCAGTTCGGCCTGTTGCCGCTCCTGCGCAACGCCCCCACACAACGTCACGATGCGCAGCCCCAGCGCCTCGGCACCCTCTTTAAGCGCAACAGTGACCTGAATCGCCAGCTCGCGGGTCGGCACTAGCACCAGACCCTGCACCTGACTGGAGGCGGGATCCAGCCGTTGCAGCAGCGGCAAGCCAAACGCCAGGGTCTTGCCGCTGCCGGTCTGGGCCAGCGCCAGCAGATCCTGCCCCGCCAGCGCCGCCGGAATGGCCAGCTGCTGGATGCGGGTCGGCGTCTGCAAGGTGGCGGGCAAAGAGGCAAGCAAGTCGGGATGAAGGGCAAGTTCGCTAAAGGTCATGGCGCTACGTCAACAAAGAAGTGGGAGGCGAAGTCTAGTGAGCGGGGGCCGAGAAGTAAAACCCTATCCATGATGGTTTGGCCAAGGGGCGCTGACAACGGGCTGACTACACTTTAGCTGACCCATCACCAAGAGAGACTCGCCATGACCAGACACATCCCCCTTCTGCTGCTCGTGGTCACCCTGCTCGGCAGCGCGACTCTCGGCCTGTCGCAGACTCCGGAGAACGACGCCGCCCCCGAGCCGTCTAAGCCTGTGCGCATCCTCAATGCCCACCTTGGCGAGCTGCCGGGGCTGATCAATGCCGACAAGACAGGCCCCTTTGTCGACCTGGTGCACGCCATCGATGATCTCTACCCCGATGTAACCATCAAGATCACCATCTACCCCATCGCCCGTGCCATGGCTGGGGTGATCTCCGGCAAGGCTGATCTGGGGCTGCCCGCCATCCGCAACCTCAAGGATATCGATATGCTGGCTTATCGCTTCAGCACCCGCAGTTTTGGCAAGGTTGCCCATGTGATTTACAGCAATACCAGTTATCCAGTCACCACGGATATGGCCTACGGCATAGTGCCCACCAAACGGGATCTGCTGATCGAGGCGGTTCCCGACTATATGCCCTTCCCGGTGCAGCGCTCGATGAGTATCGAGCAGTCACTGCGCAAGCTCTCACGTGGCCGTATCGACGCCTTTGTCTGGGCGCAAGAGGAGGCCGACCTGATGCTCAAGCAGCTGGGGCTGACCAATATCAGGCGAGAATTTTTCGGGGATTTCGAGGATGTCTTCATCATCCAGAAAGGGGCAGCAGGTGATGAGATGGACGAATTTCTCCGCCAGGCCATTGATCAGCTGGCTGCCACCGGCAAACTGGCCGAAATTTACGAGAAGATCCACCGCCCCTATGTGGAGTGGCAACCCTCCCCAACCGCCAAGGCTGAACCGGCGACCACCCCGCCAGCTACTCCCTGAACGAACAATTCCCGCATAAAAAATCCCGCCGAAGCGGGATTTTTTATGGCTTGCAGCCTTACAGCACGGCCAGCGCCGCAGCGTAGTTCGGCTCGTCGGCCACTTCGGCGACCAGCTCGCTGTGCAGCACCTTGTTGTCACCATCCAGCACCACGATGGCGCGAGCGGTCAGACCGACCAGCGGACCGGAAGAGAAGGCAACGCCGTAATCTTCCATAAAGGCCGCACCGCGCAGGGTGGAGAGGGTCACTACCTTGTCCAGACCTTCGGCGCCGCAGAAGCGGGACTGGGCGAACGGCAGATCGGCGGAGATGCACAGCACAACTGTGTTCTCCAGCGCGCTGGCCTGCTCGTTGAACTTGCGCACAGAGGTCGCGCAGGTCGGGGTATCGACGCTCGGGAAGATGTTCAGGATTTTGCGCTGACCGGCAAAGCTTGCCAGGGGCACGTCGGAGAGATCCTTGGCCACCAGGGAGAAGGGCTTGGCTTGCTCACCGGCGACCGGGAAGTGACCAGCGACGGAGACCGGGTTGCCTTGCAGAGTGACTGAGTTGCTCATGTGTTATGTCCTTTATTGGTGTAGTAAAAATCCGGGTGATCAGTATAGGGGCGGCGGGACCAGACAAACACCCGCGAAGACAAGGGATATAAAGGGGTTGACCTTGGACTTAACACCAAGGTTTAGACTCCTTCTCGGTAATCAGGGATCTCGCAGGGGCGGGATCCATCAAGAGGGACTCATCATGAGCAAATCCTGCTGCAATCATCAGCACGCTGCCCCCATCAAGGCCGTCAGCAAGGCGGCCTCCGGCCAGAGTGAGCATCACCACGATAGCCACTGCTGCGACAACACCACGCCCGTCAGTTGCTGTTCAACCCAGACACCTCATGAGCACGCATCCCGTGACGGCAATGAATCCCCCGGGGATGAAGAGCCTCCCCGAGGGGGCTGTCACGATAAAGCGTGCTGCAGCGTCCCCTTATCGCCAGCTCACGATCATAAACATGAGCATGAGCATGAGCATGAGCACGATATGCCCCCTGCCGACCCGCTAGTTGCACCAGTACAAGGCAACAGCCGCCACAGCTGGCAGGTATTGGGGATGGATTGCCCCAGCTGCGCCCGCAAGATCGAGACCGCCGTCAGCCGGGTGAGCGGCGTGCAACAGGCGCGCGTGCTGTTTGCCACCGAGAAGCTGGTAGTGGATCTGGCCCCAGGCCTCTCCCCCGATCCCGTCACCGCCGCCGTGCTGGCCGCCGGTTTCCAGCTCAAGGGTGCTCAGGCCAATACAGCCCACACAATCACAAAGGAAGCAACACGCCAAAGCCCGCTGCTGACCACCCTGGGCAAATATTGGCAGCCCCTGTCACTGGCCAGTCTGATGCTGGTCGCCGCCCTGCTGCCGAAAGAGTTCGGTCAGCCGCTCTTTACCCTGGCGACCCTCTGGGGGCTGTGGCCCATCTCTCGCAAGGCGTGGGCGCTGACCAAAAGCGGCTCCCCCTTCGCCATCGAGACCCTGATGACGGTGGCCGCCCTAGGCGCCCTGTTCCTCGGCGAAACCGCCGAAGCGGCCATGGTGCTGCTGCTCTTTATGCTGGGTGAGCATCTCGAGGCCTACGCCGCCGGACGCGCCCGGGCCGGAGTGACCGCCCTGATGGCGCTGGTGCCTGACAAGGCGCTGCGCATCCGTACCACTGCCGAGGGCGAGGTGCGGGAAGAGGTCGCCGCCGATCAGCTGCGTCCCGGCGATATTATCGAAATCGCCCCGGGTGCCCGCTTGGCAGCCGATGCCCGTCTGCTCGATGAGCTCGGTGCGTTTGACGAGAGCGCCCTGACCGGTGAGTCTATTCCGGTAGAGCGCCGCCATGGTGACAAGGTGCCGGCCGGCAGTCTGGCTGCCGATCGAGTGCTGCGCCTTGAAGTCGTCTCCGAGCCAGGCAACAACGCCATCGACCGCATTCTGCACCTCATCGAGGAGGCCGAGGGCCAGCGCGCCCCCATCGAGCGCTTTATCGACCGCTTCAGCCGCTGGTACACCCCGGCCATGATGCTGATTGCTATGCTGGTCGTCATTATTCCACCGCTCGCCTTCGGCCAGAGCTGGGACGAGTGGATCTATCGCGGACTGGCGCTGCTGCTGATCGGCTGCCCCTGCGCGCTGGTCATCTCCACCCCGGCAGCGGTTACCTCGGCACTGGCCGCGGCCACCCGTCAGGGGGCCCTGATCAAGGGTGGTGCCGCACTGGAGCGACTGGCCCATATCGATACCGTCGCCTTTGACAAGACCGGCACCCTGACCCTGGGCAAGCCGCAACTGACCGAGCTGGTGAGCCTCAATGGCCAACCGGAGACCGAGTTGCTGGCACTGGCGGCTGCCATCGAGCAGGGCTCCCACCACCCGCTGGCCCGCGCCGTGGTCGCCAACGCGACTGAACAGGGGCTGACGCTGGCGGAGGCCCGCGACCTGCGCGCCCTGCCGGGCATGGGGGTTGAGGGACGCATCAACGGTGAACTGTGGCAACTGCTGGCACCGAGCCGAATAGCTACGCTGAGCAAAGATCAACAGGCCCAGATTGCCATGCTGGAGAAGCAGGGCAAGACGGTGGTCGTGCTCTGCCAGAGCAGCGGCGACCAAGCGCTGCCGGTCGCCCTGCTGGCGCTGCGGGATCAGATCCGGCCGGAGGCGGCAGCCGCGCTGCAAGAGCTCAACCGACTCGGGCTCAACAGCATCATGTTAACCGGGGATAACCCCCGTGCCGCCGAGGCGATCGCCACCGAGCTGGGCATGGGCTGGCGCGCCGGTCTGCTGCCGGAGGGCAAGGTCAATGAAATTGCCAAGCTCGCCAGCTCGCAGAAAGTCGCGATGATCGGCGATGGCATCAACGATGCCCCCGCCATGAAGCGGGCCAGTATCGGCATCGCCATGGGGGGCGGCACCGATGTGGCGCTGGAGACCGCCGATGCGGCGCTGACTCACAACCAGCTCGGCGGCATAGCTGCGATGATCCGGTTGTCGCGGGCGGCACTGGCCAATATTCACCAGAATATTGCGCTGGCGCTGGGGCTGAAGGCCATCTTTCTGGTCACTAGCCTGCTCGGCATCACCGGCCTGTGGATTGCGGTGCTGGCCGATACCGGCGCCACCGCGCTGGTGACCGCCAACGCCCTGCGACTGCTGCGCAAGCGTTAAGCCAGCCAATGGCATCCCATCCAAAAGCCGTCCCCCAACCGGGACGGCTTTTCTTTTTCCTCTCACTGCACCCCGTAAAAGAAAAAGCGCGCCTGCCGGTCGGCAGTCGCGCTTTGCTTACTCTCTCGGAGTTATCCCACCCTTGGCAAGGTGGAATTCAACCCGGGGGCGCCGAGCCATCCCCCGGACTCAATGGCTTGCTTACTTGACGCTGCACTCCTGAATGACGGCAGTACCCGCCTTGACGCCAGCCGGGTCAACCTTCACCAGCACACTCCACAGCCCCTGCGGCAGGGTGATGCTGTTATTGGCACTGCCACCCTTGGAGAAGGCGAACGAATAGCCGGTTTCAGCGTTCACCGCGCCACCACCGTTGAGCAGGTACTCCTTGCTCCAGTCCTCGTTGGCCACCTTGAACTCGGTGCTGCCGGCGTAGTTGAACGCCGCCTGATAGATGGCGAGATCGCCGTCCATCCCCTTGTAGCTCAGCTGGTACTGAGGTTGGGCTCCCCAGCCGGAGAGCTCACCCTTGACGAACAGGTTGTAGCCGAGCGGATTGCCCGCCACCGTATCCAGCACCTTGCAGCTCTGCACCGGCTCGGTGAAGCTGACGCTCAGGGTCGGTTTGTCCTTGTTCATGGCGGTAAAGACAAACTTGTAGCTGCCTGCCTTGGCCAGATCGACACCGATATTGCCGGTTTCTCCCCCCTTGCAAAGGGTCAGCGGAGTGCCGACCACCAGCTTGTCACCGGCGTTGCAGCTGCCGTAGTTGACCGGCCCCCAGCTGGCGTCAGCGATCTTGACGTTGGTGGTACCCAGCTTGTCGGTGCTCACCTCGGTAGTGAACTCGTACATAAAGTTGCCGCTGAAGGTCATCTGGTTGGTGTTGCCCCACTCATCGAGGAACCCCTTCAGATAAACATCGGTGTTGCCAAACGGTGGCAGGATGCTCAGGTCGGTCTTCTTGCTGACCGGCAGGCCCGCGCCCTGTGCACCAGACTGCGGCTTGACGAACACGGCGGCAGACCAGGCCCCCAGCGTCAGCTGGCCATTATCATAGGCGGCGCCGCTGGCGATGCTGTCGACTGCGCGATGCTTGCTGCCAAGCACCATACCGCTCAGATCGATAGGCTGATCGTTGCCATCACGGAAGTCGCCGATGCTCTGGCTCTGGTTGCTGGCGTTGATCATCACCACCAGACCGTCGATGGCCGGATCCAGATCCGCCCCGGCACTGACGCCATCATCCACCGTCATGACGATAAGGCCGGGCACCTGATCCGGGCCGGTATTGCGGAAGTCGACCCGCTTGATCACCTCGGCGCCGCTGCCCAGACGCAGCAGACGGGAAGAGTTGCGCAGCTCCGCCAGCTCCTGATAGAAGCTCACCATCTGCGCCATCTCGGCCGAGCCAGGCTTGGCATGCTTGCCGAGCACCTGCTCAATCAGCGGATAGTTGTCGCCATCCTTGTCCTTGCGCGGCAACCCCTTGTCGAAGTTGTTGTCACCCAGGGTGTAGTCGACCTTGTTGTACCAGTCGCCCGAGTCATAGCTGTCCCGTTCCATGGATTTGGAACGCAGCAGCTCGACACCGGCGTGGGTGAAGGGAATGCCCTGACCCAGCATGGCAGTCGCCAGCGAGACCCCCTGCATCCGCACCAGATCGGCTCCGGCAGGCGCCTTGTAGATCAGGTTGTCGAACAGGGTCTGGTTGTCGTGCTTGTCGACATAGTTCTGCACTTCCACCGGATCCAGGGCATAACCGGCAGGCTGACCGTTGTAGTCGATCTCGGCGCCTTTCTTCGGCATGCCATCCTTGTCGGTCAGCACGAACTCCTTGAGGTTGCCCGCCATGCCGAGCCGCACCAGATCGGACTGGTGCAAGGCCGTAGCCAGATCCACCTTGCTCATTTCGTTAGGATCGACGAAAGCACCGTTGCCAAAGCCCTGGGTCTTGCGAATGGTATCGCCACCGTCGAACGGACTGCCGCCGCGCACCGCATCGCGCAAGCGGTCCGAGAAAGAGCCGATACCGGTACCGCCCAGATGCTTCTGGGTAGCCTGCACGAAGCGCTTGTCATCCTGCACTTCGCCGAAGTTCCACCCCTCGCCGTAGAAGTACATCTCGGAATTGACCTTCTTCACCGCGGCCAGCGCCTGCACCATCTGATCTTTCGGATGGTGGCCCATCAGGTCGAAGCGGAAGGCGTCGATCTTGTAGTCGCGCGCCCAGGTGACCAAGGAGTCATCCATCAGCTTGGCGAACATGGCGTGTTCCGGCGCCGTGTTGGAGCAGCAGGTGGAGTTCTCCACCGAGCCGGTCTCCGGATTGAGGCGCTGATAGTACCAAGGCACTATCTTGTCGAGCACCGATTTGGGGCCGAGCCCGGATTCGTTGGTGTGGTTGTAGACCACGTCCATCACCACATTCATACCGATGTTCTGCTTGATGGCCTTGACCATCTCGCGGAACTCCAGAATACGTTTGGTGCCCTCGGCGTTGGTGGCATAGGAGCCTTCCGGCGTGGTGTAGTGGTAGGGGTCATAACCCCAGTTGAAGGAGTCGACGCCGCGCAGGTAACCGGAGAGCTCCTGCACCTGCGGATTATCCTTGCTGTCGCCCCCTTGCAGATCGGCCAGCACATCTCCCACGGTCTGACCGCCACCACAGTAGCCGCCAAATTTGGATGTTTTCACATCCGGATTGACCTGACAGAGCTTGCTGAAGTCATCGCCGAGATTGGCCACCTTGGCCGGATCCTCGTTGACGGTGGCAATATCGAACACCGGCAGCAGGTGCAGGTGGCTGACACCGCTCTTGGCCAGCGCTTTCAGATGGTTGACCGGTACAGAGTCAGGCTGGGTCAGGCCGACAAACTTGCCGCGCTTCTCTTCATCGGTGGAGGCATCGTTGCCGGTCAGGTCACGAATATGGGCCTCATAGATGGTGATGTCGGCGGGGTTCTGCTGGCTGTGGGGCGCCTTGAGGCTGTCCCATCCTTCCGGTTTCAGGGCCGGATCGTCGAGATCCACTACCTGACTGAACTCGGAGTTCATCGCGAGGCTCAAGGAGTAGGGATCGGTCACCTCATAGCGCTCAACCTTGCGGCTCAGCGGGTGGTAGACCTCCATGTCGTAGCGGTAGAACTGGCCGATCAGCTCGCTGCCCCCCTCGTAACTCCAGCTGCCGCTGGCGCTGTCGAAGGTCATCGCCACTTCACCACTCTTCTGGTGGCTGGCGTTGTAGAGGGCCAACTTGACCGACTTGGCGGTCGGCGCCCAGAGGCGGAAGGTCACCCGGTTGCCCTCCACCACGGCGCCATAGCTGAGCTTGGTCGCCTCGGGAGCATAGAGCGCATCGAGGGCGCCGGCGCTCTGCACCAGGGTCGCCCCCTGCAGGATACCATCGGCATCGGTGCCGATAGCCACCAGTTCCCCCTTGAGCAGGGGCTTGAGATCTTTCCCGGCAGGCAGGGTAAAGGCGGCGGCATCCTTGAGATGCGGATATTTGGCCTGCTGCTCGGCAGTCAGGCCGGTCGCGGTCAAGCTGATATAGGGGAAATCGAACACCCCATCGGCATTGGCCTTGATGGTGCCCGAGTCGCTGTAATAGAGGCGAACGTGGGGCTTGTCCTTGCCCCCTTGCCAGATCAGGGTATTGCCATCGATAAGATGGGCGCTGGCCCCCGCTACGCCAAAGGCGGCGGTAAAGGCTTCGGCACGGCTGCCAAACAGCTCTTTTTTGCCAGCCACGATAGCCACGGTGCGATCCGGGTGCTCACTGAAGCTCACCTTCATATCGCTGCCGGTCAGGTTGGCCAGATCGCCATTGCGAGCGATAAAGTTGATGCACCCTTCCACATTTTTGAGCGGAACGACCCAGGCCGGACCAAAGCTGTCGGCAGTGGCAGGTGTCTTGCTCTTGTCATCCCACCCGCTGTTCAGGCCACTATCAGCCGTTGCCAGGCAGGCGTCCTTGTTCCACAGATGCAGGCTGTAGCTGTCAAACGGTGCCTTGGCTCCCTTGGCTGCCGACTGGGTATCCACCAGCGCAATGACCACCTGATTTTCGCCGGCAACCAGCAACTCTTTCGGGGGATCCATCTTGGGCAGACGAGCGACAGGCCCATCGGTGACTTCAGGTGTAGGCGGTGTAGGGGGGACGGGGTTCACACCGGAGGCATCAGAGCTGTTGTCATTACAGCCAGACAAAAGCGCGAGCAGTGAGGCTGTTACCAGCGCCACTTTGGTCTTTTTCATATCCATATTTTTATAATTCCCGCTGTAGTTAGTCTCGATAGTCGAGCACCCGGTCATTGCCAGGCGGTGCCATATTAATCAGCGGCAATCGATTCAAATGTGAGCAGAAGGGCAAAAAAACCATCCAGTTTCAACAAGATAACGTTTTCAGGCTGAAACTTCGATCCGGCTCACAGACCTCGCGGCCATTTGGCCTCATATCTGGAAAACGGCAGTCACGGGGTCAGAAAAGCAATGTCTGATCAAGTGGATAGACAAGGAGTAAACAATGAAACGGATTGAAGAGCAGGCAAGACGACTCGATCAGGAGTATCAGGCGATCGGGCAGCTGTTCGACCAATTCTGCCAGCAGGCTGGCGCCCTGGCCGAACAGTATCACTTCTTCAACTGGCCCGATTATGAAGACTCGCCCCCGCTGAGCCGCGCCTTCACCCTGCTGGGGGAACCCCGCGAGCTGCGGCTGCGCTGTCAGCCCGGCGAGCGCTCCGCCCTCCATGGCCTGATCCAGGTGGTCTCTGAGGATGGCACCATAGATGCCAGCCTCGGGTTTCGCGCAGATGGTCAGTTGCTGCTGGAGTCCGGCAAGCTGCTGGACAACCCGCCCGGGCTACTGCTCAAGCTGCTGCTCGGCGCTGTGTGGCAACACAAGCCCCAGGATGAGATCACCGGGCAGCCGCACTGACATCAGGGAACCAACGGCACTGAAACCAAGGGGGCCAACGGCCCCCGTTATTTATCCTGTTCGCTGGCGATCTCGATGGTCACATGCACCAGCTCTTCATGGATCGCCAGCCGCTCGCGGATCTGCTGCGCCGGTAGCGGATTGACCATCAGCAAAGAGAGCACGCAGGCATACTGCTGCTGCCCTACCCGCCAGACGTGAAGATCGCGGATATCAGTGCCCGGCAGCTCGGCGATGACCTCGCGGATCTCCGCCACCAGCGGGGTATCCATCTCGGCATCCAGCAGCACCCGACCGGAGTCGCGCAACAGGCCCCAAGCCCATACAGCAACCAGCCCTGCACCCACTATGCCCATCAGCGGATCCAGCCAGTCGGCCCCCCACAACATACCCCCAGTCAGCGCCAGAATCGCCAGCACGGAAGTGGCCGCATCCGCCAGCACGTGGATATAGGCGGCGCGCAGGTTGAGATCCTGATGGCCGTGGTGATCGTCATGGTCATGATGATGGTCGTGGCCGTGATGCTCATGATGGTGGTCATGCCCATGGTGATGGTGGCCGTGATCATCCTTGAGCAGCCAGGCACAGGCGAGATTCACCAGCAGCCCCACCAGCGCGATGGCGATCGCCTGTTGATAGTGGATCGGGCTGGGATCGAGCAGCCGGAACACCGACTCGAACAGCATCAACCCGGCCACTCCTACCAGCAACAGGGCGCTGGTGAAGCCACCCAGCACCTCGATCTTCCAGGTGCCGAAGCTGAATCTGTGGTCGCTGGCGAAATGGCGGGCGGCGCGGTAGGCCAGCACAGAGAGACCGAGCGCCAGTGCGTGGGAGCTCATGTGCCAGCCATCCGCCAACAGCGCCATGGAGTTGTAGAACCAGCCGCCGCCAATCTCCGCCATCATCATGATGACGGTCAACAATACGGCCCAGCGGGTCTTCTGTTCGGCCAGCGGATTGCCCTCGTGGATGACGGGTTGATGGCAGTGTGATTGAGCGAGGGATGACATGGATTTCTCCTGAGAGCGATGATGCAATATACTATACCCCAGTATAGTTTTATTGATCGAGAGGATCCGTCATGTCCCACACCATTCACGACAAAAAAAAGCTGCTGGCACGGGTGCGCCGCATCAAGGGACAGGCCGGTGCGCTGGAGAGCGCGCTGGAGCAGGAGAGCGACTGCACCGCCATTTTGCAGCAGATCGCCGCCATCCGCGGCGCCGTCAACGGCTTGATGCTGGAGGTACTGGAGGGACACATGCGCGAGCATCTCGGTGCCCCCGATGCCACCCCGGCCGAGCGGCTGGAGGATCTGGATCAGGTGGTCAGCGTCCTGCGATCCTATTTGAAGTAAGCAGGATGGCGGCGCCATCCCTTCAGGCTCGACCAGCGTCAGGCTTGAGCCACCGCCAGCTTTGCGCCATGATGTCCAGCCCGGCTGACCGCCGGTTTTACTGGACAGTCAATTTCAAGGATCCCCCATGTTTGAACACGTCGATGCCTATGCTGGCGACCCCATCCTGACGCTAGTCGAAACCTTCCACAAAGACACCCGCGAGCAGAAGGTGAACCTGGGGATCGGTCTCTATTACGACGAGCAGGGGCGTATTCCGCTGCTGCCGTCGGTGCAGCAAGCCGAAGCCCAGCGCGCCGCCGCCCCGGCCCCGCGCCCCTACCAGCCGATGGAAGGCGCCGCCAACTACCGCACCGCAGTGCAACACCTGCTGTTTGGTGCCGACCATGAAGCGGTCAAGGCGGGACGTATCGCCACCATCCAGACCATCGGCGGCTCCGGCGCGCTGAAGATCGGCGCCGATCTGCTCAAGCGCTACTTCCCGACCTCCGAGGTGTGGGTCAGCAATCCGACCTGGGATAACCACAAGGCGATGTTCGAGGGAGCCGGCATCAAGGTGCACGACTACCCCTACTACGATGCGGCCACTGGCGGCGTGCAGTTCGATGCGATGATCGACTGCCTGAGCACCCTGCCGGCCAAGAGCATCGTGCTGCTGCACCCCTGCTGCCACAACCCGACCGGGGTGGATCTCTCCCGCGCCCAGTGGGACCGGGTGATCACGCTGGTGGTCGAGAAGAACCTGATCCCCTTTATGGACATTGCCTATCAGGGCTTCGGTGACGGACTGGAAGAGGATGCCTACGCCATCCGCGCCATGGTGGCCGCCGGCGTCAGCTTCTTCGTCAGCAACTCGTTTTCCAAGAACCTCTCCTTCTACGGCGAGCGCTGCGGCGGCCTGTCGGTGATCTGCAAGGATGCCGAAGAGGCGAGCCGGGTACTGGGCCAGATGAAGGCCACCGTGCGTCGCAACTACTCAAGCCCTCCCACCCACGGCGGCCAGATCACCGCGGCTGTGATGAGCCAGCCCGAACTGCACGCCATGTGGGTCGATGAAGTGACCGAGATGCGCACCCGCATCAAGGCGATGCGCCAGAAGCTCTACGAGGTGTTGAGCGCCAAGGTGCCGGGCCGCGATTTCAGCTACTTCATCAACCAGCGCGGCATGTTCAGCTACACCGGCTTCACCCCGGAGCAGGTAGATCGCCTGCGCGAAGAGTTCGCCGTCTATCTGGTGCGCTCTGGCCGCATGTGCGTGGCGGGCCTCAACAGCCGCAACGTCGACTATGTGGCTGACGCCATGGCGGCGGTGCTCAAGGGCTAATCCGCATCAGCCCCGCTTTGGCGGGGCTTTTTGTCTGTTGCGTTCGCGGTCACCTCTTGATGGGTCTGCTCACCCTCCCCCTGCTGTGAGAGAATGCCAGCAGGTCACGTTGAATCTTTCTGATTCCAAGCCTGTTTATCTTCATCAATTTCAGGAGCCACTATGGATCTGATCGCTCTCTCTCGGCTGGGAGGTCGCCATCTGGTCACCCTGCACCTGCTGCTCGACAACCAGAGCGTCACCCGCACCGCCGAGCGGCTCTGCACCACCCCCTCCACCGTCAGCAAAACCCTCAACCAACTGCGGGATCTGCTGGGGGATCAACTGCTCTACCGTCAGGGAAACCAGCTGTTGCTCACCCCCATGGCCGAGCGACTGGCTCCCACCCTGCATCGACTACTGGGGGAGCTGAACGGCCTCACTCGCCAGAACGCCTTCAACCCGCAGCAGTGGCAGGGCACATTGCGGCTGGGATTGCGCGAGAGCGTGATGACCTGGCCGGTGGGCCCCATTCTGGGTCAGCTGATGAAAGAGGTGCCGGGCATGGTGCCGGAGATCTGGAACAAGGATGAACAGGGGCTGGAGGCACTGGCAGCGGGCAAACTCGACTTCGTGATCCTGCCCCATGACCAGAGCCAGCCGTTGCCGCGCCAGCCCGGGCTGGTGTGGGAGACCCTGCGGGAAGAAAAACTGGTCTGCCTGCTGCGCAAAGACCACCCCGCGCTGGCCAAACCCTGGGATCTCGATGCCTACCTGAGCTGGCGCCATATCGCCATCCGGGATCAGGAGCTGGCCAACCCCTTCTTCGAACAGAGCCTGGCCCAGCAGCAGGTGCGTCGCCAGATTGGCGCTACCCTGCCCGATTTTGCCAGCGCGGCGGCCCTGCTGCCCCAGACCGATCTGATCCTCACCGCCATCGGTGGCTGGGCGGCCTGCATGGCCAGTCAGCCGGATCTGGTGATGCGTCCGGCACCGTTCGATTACGGCAAGGTGAGTCACAGTCTGGTCTGGTATGGACCGGCCGGTGATGGCTCGGCCCGTCACTGGTTCCGCCAGCGGATCCTGCAACTGGGTCGCGAATTGATTGAGCCCTGAGCCGGATGACAGCGAGAAGAAATTGATGTTTCACCGCGGCGAAACATCAACGGCAAGTAGGGACTAGGGACGTTTGGTATAGATGGGGCTGGGGAAGGAGGCGACGTTGCTGCCCAGATCCGTGATGCGGGCAGCCCCCTGCTTTTTCACCTGATCGATGCGCAGCACCTGATGCATGGGGATAAGGGTCTGGCGCACATCGGCAAATTCGCTCTTGAGCTTCTCGTGACTGGGATCGACGATAAGCGCCGTGTGGTTATCCCAGACAAAATCGGCGATCTCGATAAAACCAAACAGTTGGCCCTGATTGACTTCGCGCACATAGACTTCGTAGCGCTCGCTGTGGCAAATAAACTGAACCCGATATAACGCCTTGCTTTCACTCATGATTATCTGTCATTGAGGGGTAAGAAGATGGCCATTATTCTAGCCGCCGTTCTCGCCCCCTCCAATAGACAGAAATCACAGTTGCGGCCTTTCCATGCCGCACCTCACGCCATGACGGTCACCGGATGACGCAGCCACTCAGCCCATCAAGGCAGGCAGTGAGACCGGCCCCAATCCCGCTGCACGCAAACGGCTGGCCAGCTGTTTCAGCTCGGTTTGGTGAGCCTCTGGCCATTGCGCCGCCTCCCCCCGCACCCCGTGGTGGCGAAAGCCGTTGAGGCGAATGGGCACAGGCCCCAGCCGCTGCAAGAAGGCGGCGAGATCCGCGTCAAGCTCACCATTCATATCAAGAAAATCGCTCTTGCCCGGCACATGGAGCAGCCGCAGTTCGGTCAGCTTGCCGTGGCGTGCCAGCAGTTGCAGCGATCCCAGCACCCGCTCGCGACCATAGCCGGTCAGGGTGTGATGCACCGAGTCACGCCACCCCTTGAGATCGAGCAGGGCGCCGTCGAGCACCGGCAGCAGCCGCTGCCAGCCGGTTTCGGCCAGAGAACCGTTGCTGTCGAGCAGGCAAGTGAGATGGGTCAGATCCGGCGCGGCCTTGATGGCGGCAAACAGCGCAACCACGAAGGGGAGCTGGGTGGTCGCCTCACCACCGGAGACGGTAATTCCGCTCAGCAGTGGGCCGTAGCGGCGCAACAGGGCCAGCACGTCGTCCACCGTCATGGTTGTGGTCTTGGGATTGGCACTGCGCGGACAGACATCCAGACAGGCATCGCAATCGGTACAGAGCGCCTCCTGCCAATGAACCTTGCCCTCGCTCATGGTGAGGGCGCCGCTCGGGCAGACCGCAAGGCAGTCACCGCAATCGTCGCACAGCCCTATGGTGTGCGGGTTGTGGCAGCCGGGGCAGCGAAAGTTGCAACCCTGCAGAAACAGCACCAGCCGGTTGCCCGGCCCGTCGACACAGGAAAACGGCAGCACCCTGCTCACCAGAGCGCTGCGTGTTGGCAAGACATCAGCCATCGGTGCGAACTCAATACTCGCCGATGGTCGATTCGTGGGCGACCACTCGCGGTGCCCGCTGACGAATGGCGGTCACTTCACTCGCCTCGGCACCGAGACAGGTGGTCTGCAAGCGTGACCCCTCCTCTGCGAAGCCGGCCACGTCGCTCTTGCGGATCATGTAGCCGGTCACCCGCACCAGATCGCTGTCGGCCACGTTGGCGGTGAACTCGCGCATGCCGATGGCGAGCGCCCCCTTGCAAAGCTGCAGCAGCGCCTGCGGGTTCTGGCGGATGGTGGGATCCAGCGTGAGGATCTCGCTGATCCCCGAATGGTAATAAGTGTGGTGCGGTGCCAGCGCCAGCACATGGCTGGCGGGATCCGGCTCCTGCCCGTAGGGAATGCGCACCCCGGGGGTAACAGCCACATCGATGCTGAGGCCACCTTGCGAATGCAACAAAGCGCGGCCACCCCAGGCATGGGTCTGCGGGGTCGTGGTCACATAGGCGGAGAGCTGGGCCGAGATGCGATAGCCAAGCTGGTTCGCCTCCTCGCCGTGACCATAACGATCCGGCAGATTCTCTTTATCCATCAGGATATTGACCGCTTCCGCCATGCCGTAGATGCCGAACATGGGGACAAAGCGATCCTCATCCAGCAGCCCCTCTTTCACTAGGAAGCTGTCGAAGAAACCGGACTCCTCGTGCAGGAAAGCGGCCCGAGCTTCGATCAGCTGGGAGGCCAAGCGGCAGTAGTGGGGCAGCAGGCAGCCGAGGAAGTCATCGATCCCCTGACACTGCTCGGCGACCCGCTTGAGGGAGATGCGCACCAGGGTGTTGGCACCACCCGCCTGCGGCAGGGCGTTGTAGCAGCTGACGATACCAAAACCACGAGTGTCGAAGGTGTCGCGGTGGATCGGGTAGTTGGCGATGTGCGGCTTGCTGCACTCGGCGATGTTCTTCACCGCCTGCAGCAGCAGGCTGTCCGGGGTCTGCTCCGGATCGTGGAAGAAGGTGAGGTTCGGCGCCACCTGCTTGAGCTCGTTGTCGATGCGCAGGATCAGGCTGCAGATCCGGTTGTCATCCGGCCCGATGTTGACGTGCATGAAGGCGTCCGGCAGCACCCTGTCCAGATAGACCCAGAACCCCTTCAGCTTGCGATAGAGGGTCTCGTCATCCAGTTCGCCGACAAACGGCAACAGCAGATGGTCGAGCCGCCCCAGCCAGACCGGCATGCCGGTGACGGAGGGGACATGGTGATAGAGGATGCGCAGGGCGTTGAGCGCCTCGTCGAAATCCTGCGGCGCCGCCAGCTCCAGCCAGGCAGAGCCCTGACTCAGAAATTTTTCATAGTCCGGCAGCACATAACGCGGCTTGTAGGGGGCGTGCCCTTCGAACATGTCGCAGATAAATCCCTGCGCCATCGCCTCGGCGACTGCGGCAGGCAGGTCGGGGTAGGGCAACGCATTCTCGGCGGCCAGCGCCAGCGCGTGGCTCTTCTGGGCGGCGGAGAGATGGGGATCGCGCACGATGCGCTGACAGGTTTCGATCAAAGACATGGGACACTCCTTCACGGACAGAGCCCATATCCTCACCATTTGCAGGCTTTTTTTGAAGTGACATTCATGACATGACGGATGTCGAATAATGACATCCATTACACAAGATCACGGCTCGCGCTTCACCAAGGTAAGAGCTCGGCTATGCCTCCCAGCCAGCGCAGCAGAAAGAAGCCCCCCATTCCACCCACCACAACAACCAGAGTCGGTAGCCGCAACAGGGTCAAGAGCATCACCCACAGGGTGGCAGTCAGGTAGTCAGGATCCCAGTCAAGACCTATCCCCGGCTCGTAGCTAAAGACGATGGGCAACCAGATTGCAGTCAGCACCGACTGGGCCGAGAAGCCGAGAAACGCCCCCATCTCGGCACCCGGCTGATATCGGGTCAACCGAGAAAAGAAGGCGAAGCGGTTGAAAAAGGTGATCAGGGCCAGCAGGCCAATCATCAGCCAGCTCACGCTACCTCCTCATCCGGTGCAGCACATAGCCCACCACCATGCCAGCCAGAGCCGAGACGATGATGTGGATCTCCGCCAGCAGCGGCTTGGTAAGCAACGCTGTGCCGCCGCTCACCAGAGTGGCCGCCACCATGGGCAAGTTTTTCATGGCGGGAATGGTCATGGCGATGAAGGTGGCCGCGATGGCAAAATCCAGCCCCATGCTGTCCAGTCCATCGATGTACTGACCGGCCGCGATGCCGAGCAGGGTCGCCAGATTCCAGAACAGATAGAAGACGAATCCCGCGATGAGCGCGTAGGCCGGATCAAAGTGGCCGCTGCGCTCCCGGTCTTTCAGCGCCACAGCGAACATCTCATCAGTCAGGAAAAAAGCAAGGCTGGCCCGCCAGCGCAGGGAGAGCGGCAATACGTCACGGCGGAAGGTGAAGCCGTATAGCAGATGCTGGGAAGTGATCACCATGGTGGAGCCCATGATGGGCAGCAGGGGTGTGCCCGCCCCGAACAGGGTCGTGGCCGAGAGCTGGGCGGCTCCGGCGTAGACCAGCAACGACATCAGCTGAGCCTGAAGCGGACTCAGCCCTGCCTGCAACGCCAAAGCGCCACACAGGATCCCCCAGGGGATCACCGAAATGGAGAGCGGGAGCATATCCAGTGTGGCACGCCACCAGAGCATCCCCGTTCGCTCGGGCACGCTCGTTACTGACATCATGTGATCTTCCTTGTCACAGCCGAAGCGAGCCGAAAAAACTAGCACGGGACAGCAAGCGCTGTCACGTCATCACTGGCGGGAAATAAAACGTCCGCGGAGTCGCGGGCGTGCACAAGGGGATCAGGGCTCGATGACGATGGGCGTACCCGGGTCAATAGCGTCCCACACCTCATCCAGCTCGTGATTGAGCATGGCGATGCAGCCATTGGTCCAGTTGGAAGGCTGAACCCTGCGGTTGCCAATGCTGTTGCGCTGGCCGTGGATCATGATCATGCCACCCGGACGAACACCCAGCTCATTGGCGCGCTTGATGTCATCCAGGTTCGGATAGTTGATATGGATGGCTTTGTAGTAGCCGGAATTGGTCTTCTTGTAGTCGAGGGTGTAGCGCCCTTCCGGCGTACGCTGATCCCCTTCCTGCTGCTTGTGCCCCTTGGGCGCCGGGCCCAGAGCAATCCAGTAGCGCTTCAGTTCTTTGCCATCCTTCATCAGGGTCAGGCTATAGGTCGACTTCTTGACCACCACCAAATCGGCTTTTTCGGTAAAGGCAAAACTCAATGCGGGCCAAAGCCCCAACAAACACAGTAATACGGCTCTCATTCCATCCCTCGACAAGCCTCTGGTGCGGGCTTTTCTTGTTACCAGATCATCTGAACGATGCCCGCCGAGCGGCGAGCGAGCGCCATGATATTGGATCGCCATCAATACTCAATATGCCCGGCAAAACATATCTTGCCCCAGCCAGGCCATCTTCCTTGAACGCTGTCATTTTCCATTGGCAATTAACAGTTAAAACAACAAGATACAAAAAATTATCGCGCTGGCACCCGGGGCAATGATCGGCGAAGATAACACTCCACTCCCCGACAGGATCATGCCATGCGCTCTTCGTGCCGCCTCGCCACCCTGCTGTTCTCGCCACTCCTGCTCTGGCTGCCCGCCAGTGTCGCCGCCGATGCACTCTGGCTGCGCGAGCCCGCCCTCTCCCCCGATGGCAAGCAGCTTGCCTTCACCTGGCAGGGGCGCATTTTTGTCGCCAGTGCCGAGGGTGGCCCCGCCACGGCACTCACCGGCAGCGACTACCTGAGCCAGCGGCCAATCTGGTCACCGGATGGCAAACAGCTCGCCTTTGCCGCCAATCTCTACGGCAACGAAGATGTGTTCGTGGTACCCGCCAGCGGCGGCGAGATGGTGCGCCTCACCCGCGATTCGCGCACCGATCTGCCGCAAGCCTTCAGCGCCGATGGCAAACGACTGCTGCTGAGCAGCCAGCGCCTGGGGGCGCCCGATGCCGACCATTATGTCGCGGAAGGCTACCAATGGGGCGAGCTCTACTGGACCCCGATCAGCGGCGGCACCTTGCAGGCAGATCTGCCGCTGCCTGCGACCCTCGCCCGTCCCCACGGGGAGCGGATCGCCTATCAGATGCCCGCGGCGGATCAACCCTTTCGCAAGCATCAGCACTCGTTCGCGGTGCCCCGTCTCTGGTTGTTTGATGGCAAGCAGCACAAGCAGCTGACCGAAGATCGGGTGGCGGCTGCCGATCCGGTCTGGAGCGACAAGGGAGATACCCTCTTTTACCTGAGCGAGCGCAGCGGTGATTTCAACGTCTGGCGCCGGGATCTCGCCAGCGGCAAGGAGCAACAGCTGACCCACTATCAGGGCCATCCGGTGCGGGGGCTCAGCGCCTCTCGCAATGGTGATCTGGTCTGGTCATGGCTGGGTGAACTCTATCGCCTAGATGCCGGTAGCAGCGAGCCACGCAAGCTGACCCTCACCCCGCAAGTGGCGAGCGCGCCGGATGAGGCGAGCGAGGCCCTGACCCTGGCAGACGAAGCGCTGGTCAGCGAAGAGGCGGACGAGCTGATCCTGGTGAGCGAGGGCAACCTGTTTGCCGTCGACCCCGAGCGGGAGCGGGTGCGCCAGCTGACCCGCGATCCGAGCGAGCAGTCCAGCCCCCTCTTCGCCGAGCAGGGCCGCGCCCTCATCTATCTGTCGGAGCAGCAGGGGCACGCCGCCCTCTATCGCCTGCGCAAGGGTGATCCGGATCTGCTGTTCAGCGATCCCGGCACTCTGACCGAGAGTCTGCTGCTGGCGATTCCCGACAAGGGGATCAGCCGTCCGGTGCTCTCCCCCGATGGCAAGCAACTCGCCTTCGTGGTGGATGGTCAGGCCATCCACCTGCTCGATCTGGCGAGCAACAAACAGCGGGAGCTGGTGCCTGCCAGCTTCAACCCGTCGCGCCACGAGGTGCATCTCGCCTTTGCCCCCGACTCCCGCCATCTAGCGCTCACCTTCCGCCCCGATGCGGCGGAACAGGAGATCGCGGTGATCGACACGGCCAATCCCAAGGCCAAACCGGTCAATGTCAGCCTCAACGGCTATCAGGATGGGCAACCTGGCTGGAGTCAGGATGGCGCCATCCTCTACTGGCAATCGACCCGATTTGGCGCACTGGGGCCCGATGGCGAGCCCCTCGTCACCAACCTGCTCGGCATTTACAGCAGCCGCGCCGCCAGAGCCGATGCCATTGCCGAGCTGGAACCGCCGAAAGGGGGATACGGCTTTGAGAGCGATCGTCTCAACCATAGAGAAGCGCTGCTGCTGCAACCCACCGGCACCCTGCTCGCCAGCCGCATCATCGGCGACCAGCTGATCTATCTGGTGGAGGAGATGGGGGTCAACAGCGAGAGCGAGATCAAGGGCTACAGCCAGGATCTGCGCAAAGGCAAAACCAGCGAACTGTTTGGCGAGCAGCCCGGCCCTGCGCTGGCAAGCCTCAACCAGCAGGGCACCCTGGCTACCCTGGTGCGGGATGGGGAGATCACCCGGATCCACCTCGACTCCGGCGAGGCCACCAGCGCCCCCTTCGCCTTGCAGCCCACCAGCCGCTGGCAGGAACGCATGACCGCAGCCTTCGATCAGATCGCCCAGCTCACCCGGGATGAGTTCTATCTGGACGATATGAACGGGGTGAACTGGGAGAGTTATGTCGCCGCTTACCGCCGCCTGCTGCCGGGCATCGGCAACCCGCGGGACTTTGGCAACCTGCTGGCGGAGCTGGCTGGCGAGCTCAATGTCTCCCACACCTGGGGCAGCGGCCCCGCCCCCTTCCCGCGCATGGCGGACGAGACCGCCAGCCTTGGCGGCTACTGGCAGGATGGCGAGCAAGGGGTGATGCTCACCGCCCTGCTCTCTGGCGGCCCGCTGGATCAGGAGAGTGATATCGCCCCGGGCGCACGCCTGCTCGCCATCAACGGTGTCCCGATTGCCAATCTGACCGAGCTGGATCGGGCCCTCAACCATCAGGCTGGCGCCCGGCTTGCCCTAACCTTCCAGCAGGAGGGCAACAAGCAAACTGACGAGGTGGTGCTCACCGCCATCGACAAACAGCAGGAGTACCAGCTGCAACAGGATCGCTGGATTGAGAAACGGCGGGAGCTGGTGGCCAGCCTGAGCGGAGGACGGGTCGGCTACGTCTATCTGCCGGCAATGAATAGCGAGGTCTACGATGCGGTGGTGGCGGATGCCCTCGGCAGACAGCGCAATCGCGATGCGCTGATCGTCGATGTCCGCTTCAACAGCGGTGGCTATCTCGCCAATACCCTGGTGGAGTTTCTGACCGGCAGCGGCAGCGCCAAGGGGATGGCCAGCAGCTGGCCCCGTCAGGGCAAGGGGGAAACCGATGCCGCCACTCGCCAGTGGACAAAGCCTTCGGTGGTGCTGGTGAACGCCGCCAGCTACTCGGAAGGCTCCGCCTTCCCCGAGTACTACCGCACCCTCAAGGTCGGCCCCATCGTCGGCGATCCGGTGCCCGGCACCGGCACCATGGTCTACAGCCACGACTCTAGGCTGATCCCCGGCCTCTCCTACGGCATTCCGACCCTGGGGCTGCGCAAACCGGACGGCACCTTCTACGAGAATCAGGAGCTGATCCCGGATCTGCAGGTGCCCCTCACCCCCGCCGACATGGTGGCCGGACGCGACCCGCAACTGGAGGCGGCGGTACAAGCCGCCCTCAAGCAGTTGCCAGCCAGCGCCAAATAACGGCGCCCATCGAGCTCAACGAAAGCGAAACAGCTCGCGATGCAGATGCCCGTCCGGCAACAGCCGGGTCAGGGCATCTGCCATCCCCTCCGGCCCGCAAAACCACACCTGCTCGGGCGCATCCTGCGCGATGCGGGCCAGATCCAGCCGCCCGGCTGTCTTGTCCAGATGCAGCTGATAGCGCACGCCGGTGCGATGACAGAGCTCGGCCAACCGTCGGTGGTAGACAGCTCCCGCCAGATCCGGCGCGCACTGGACCAGGGTGATCCCCTCGCCCCGCTCCCCACGGGCAGCCAGCCCCTCCAGCCAGGCGACAAAGGGGGTGATACCGATCCCGGCCCCCAGCCAGAGGGCTCGGCCTCCCCTCTGCGGGGCGACAAAGGCGCCATAGGGGCCGGTCACCACCACCCCATCCCCGACGCGAGCCTTTGCTACCAGCTGACGGGTATGATCCCCGAGCGCCCGCACCGCGATCACCAGCTGGCGCCGATCCGCCGACACCCGCACCAGAGTAAAGGGGTGCGGCCCCTCCTTGGCATCAAATTCGAAGAAGGCAAACTGGCCCGGGCGGTAATGGGCGAGCGGCTGCTCCAGCTGCATGGTCAGCTCGCAGGTCTGATCCGCCAGCCCCCGCACCGCAATGACCCGGCCCGGATGGCGATCCCGCGCCCCCACTTGCCCCAGCAGGGAGTAGAGAGCCCCGATAGCACCGATCCCGCCGATCAACCAGATCGCTACCCCCACCGGGGTCATGGCCCCAATCTGAGGCAGCAGGCAGAGCCCGTGGCCCCAACCCGCCAGATAGATGATTGGCGCCAGCCGGTGGATCAGCCGAAAACGGCCATAACTCACCAGCGCCAGCAAGCTCACTACCACCAGCGCGATCAGCAGATAGAAACTCCACTCACCCAGGGTATTGCCAAGGGCATGGAGCGAGATGCCATTACCTGCACCAGCGCCAGCTGTACTGCCCCCACGCCGCGCAGGACGACTCAGCCAACCCGCCGAGACCGCCCATTTGGGCGCCTCCACCACCAGCCAATGCGCAGTGAGCGCCAATGCGCCGCCAATGGCCGTCTGACGGTGCAATCGCAACATCCGGTCCAGACCGCCACACCATACTTCCAACTGCGGCAAGCGCAACGCCAGCAACAGCGAAATGGCCATATAGGCCATCCCCAGCAGGCCCGTCAGCAGCAACATCTCATGGCGCCAGGGCCACACCCCGTTGGCGTCCCCCGCATAACCGAGCCACCAGACTCCGACCGCCAGCAGCGGCAATAGCCACCACACCCGTTTACTCGTCATAACATGCTCCCAGGTTCCATCGCGGCAGGGCCTCATCTCCCTGCTGATGGCACCATTACACACCCGTCCGGTCACAAGACTTTGCCAGAGGGGGAAGCTTGTGTGGCAATGTGTGACAAACGGAAACATAAAGAGGGGCCGAATGGCCCCTCGTGATCACCCTTGTTGGCTCGCCCCTTTTCACAGGAGATGGCGCACAATTCGCCTCCGCTGTGATTGACGACCTGCCAGAAAAAGGAATCAAATGGGGACGTTATATATCTGCGGCGGAAAACCTGCTGCCCACTCTTCCGGACAAGGAGCTCCCCCTTGCTTTCATCCACCGAACAACGCTACTGCCCGAGTTGTCAGCGCGAGACCAACCATGTCGTGGTGCTGGTCGACAAATCCTATGGAAAAGAGGTGAAACCAGAGCAAAAGCGCACTGCATTTATCAAAGACTTCATTACCGGCTGGGCCGCCGGCCCCTTTCTGGACAACATGGATCGCTTTGAACGCCACACCATCTGTGAAAATTGCGGAAATAAAGTCATTGATGAATCGTGAATAATGAAAAAAAGAATGGCAGGAAGGTCGCCCCTCCTGCCAATTGCCTATTCATATCAAGCCGGCCTTCATCACATCACTTACTGCACGCAGCTCAACTCCTCTCTGACATCTCCAGCAAAGTAGCGCCGGGTAATCCACGCTTCGAAATCGGCCAGCATGCGGGTTTCCGACTCGCTATTGTCGGCGATAAGCTCGGCGCCGTGTACCACCCGGATATGGGCATCGAGCGGGCTTCCCTCGCCAGCCGCGGGGCGCTGCTGGGCGGCAGCCATGCAGACCTGAGCCTGTTGCCACGCCTCGGCGGCGCTCAGGTTGCATGCTTCGGCCAGCGGCACCGCGCTGAATCCCTCGCCGGTCAGGCTGCGCAGGGTCTCATCGTGACTCATGCCGTTGCCCGGCCCCCAGTAGTGGGCGGCCAGATCCGGCCCGATGCTCGGGTTGTCGGTGAGGTAGCCATCACGTTTCAGGAAAAAGGCGCGGGTCTGCTCCACCGCCATCAGCGCCAGCAGGTAGCCGTGATAGGCGCAGGCCGACTCCTGATTAAGGAGGTGCGGAATGGCCAGCAGCGGGCGCGGACTCTCCACTCCGACAATCTTGCGCTCCCACTGGCGGGCCAGCGCCAGCACTGCCGCGGGAGTGCGTTCCGCCTCATCCATGGCGTAGAGATCCCGTTCGAAGTAGGCCACCAGCGCGATCTGGCGTTCGTTAAAAGCGCGAAACGGCTGACGCGCTTCGATCATCTCCTTGATAAGCGCATCGGGGATCGGCTCTCCCGCCGCATTTCTGGCATAGCGTTTGAGCCAGTCAGCATCGTCCAGCAGGCTGTCGCAGAACATTGACTGGGTCTCGGCATAAGCCATGGAGGTGGGCGGGAACTCCTGTGAGAAGCAGGGCGCGTTGCCGGTGACATTGGCAAAGTGCGCGGCGTGGCCCCCCTCGTGGAACAGGGTGTTGAGGCCACTCCAGCCGCTGCCCACCTGCGCCGGATCGGCCAGGCTGGTGAAATTGACCACAGCTGGCACCCACTCCCCCTGTTGAAAGAAGCTCGGTACCGGGCCGTGGCAGAAGCCGTTCTCGTATTTCCCCTCCCTGGTCAGCAAATCCAGCGTCAGGGTCGCACCACGATACTGGATGCCGAGCCGGCGGAAACTCTCGACCCAATCCCGCAGCGCCCGCGAGAAGGGCACGTAAGGATCGAGCTGGCGGGTCACATCGCCACTCACGCTGTAGCGCAGGTTGTGGGGCTGCATGGCCGCCTCCCCCTTGGCAATCTTCAGCTCTTCCAGACTCTGCTGCAGCCTGGCGTCGGTGCGAGCAATAAAGTCGTCGAGGATGGCGAACAGCTGCTCCGGGCTCATCTGCTCGTTCTTGCGCACCTTGTAGTCGAAGTAGTCGCGATAGCCCATGGCGCGGGCAAAGCGGTTGCGGATTGCCACCACCTCGAGAAAACCGTTGCCGACCACCCACTGCTCCAGGGTGTGGAACATGGCGAGCGCGCTCTGGCGCACCGCCTCGTTCGGGCTGGCGGCGAGCGAGGTACTGGCGGCAGGCAGGCTGCCTGCGACCTGCTGGCCCTGCTCATCCAGCAGGGTCAGTTTCAGCCCCTTGCGGCGGGCGAACAGCGCCGCCTCGGCAGCCACCAGCTCATCCATCAGGGCGGCCGCGGCGGGATCTTCAATCACATTGCACTCGAAGAAGGCGATCCAGCCTTGCAGACCGCGCTTGAGATCATCCTCGTCGGCCTGCACCAACATCTCCCGCAATTCGGGCAGACGGGCCGGATTGGCACAAAAGGCCTTGTAGGCCTGCTCGGCCGCGGTGAAACCGGCCTGATCATCGCTGGTGCCCATATAGGTGGACCAGAAGAGATCCTCCTTGCGCCTGTGCACCTGCAGGTAGTCGGCGTTGAGCTGGTTGAAGTAATTCCTGGCAATGGAACTCATAAATTCCCTCTTGTTATGGGGTCACCCGCAGCGGGGCCCACTCCTTTTTTTGAAGAAATGCCAAACCATTCACACTCTTTGGCAAAAATTGCGCAGGGATGCGCATCAACACGCTACCAAAAAGTGGGGGTTGCTGTCTGCTGACTATACTGATGTTAAAACGCTCATTTGAGAAAGCTCGGCAAGAGACTGAAAGTAAATGAGTTGTTAACTTTTACGAACTGGCTGCCGCAGTACAGAGCCACATAAAATCAACAGGGAAATGAGGGTTTAGTCATGTTCAAGCTCGGTGATATCACCGTGAGCCGCAAATTGATCTTGCTGCTCGCACTGGCGTTTGTCGGTTTTGTCTCGCTGCTGCTTATCTCGGCCAACGCGCTCCAGCGCAATCTGATGAGCGAGCGAGAGGCGCGGCTCAATGCGGTACTGGAGCAGGCCATGAGCCAGATCCAGTTTCTGGCCAGCACCCTGCCAGCAGAGCAGGCTCAGCAGGAGGCGCGCAAGCTGCTGACCAACACCCGCTTTGATGGCAACAACTACCTGTTCGTCATCGACGAGAACCGCACCATGGTGGTTCACCCCATCCGTCCCGAACTGGTCGGCCAGAAGATGGGTGAAGGAGGTGCCGCCACCGCCGGGCAGTTCTGGTATCAGATGGTGGATATCGCCAAAGGGGGCAAACAGGGCACTCTGCAATATGTGTGGGTCGGCCCGTCGGGTGAAACCGCCGACAAGCTCTCCATGGTATCCGGCTATCAGCCCTGGGGCTGGATCCTCGGTTCCGGCATGCTGCTGCAGGATATTCAGCAGACCATCTGGGCCCAGTACATGAAGATGGGGACCGCCACCGCCATCGTGATCCTGCTGATGGGGCTGCTGGGCTGGCGCATCACCCACTCCATCGTCTCCCCCCTCAGCCAGATCAACAACGCCATGCAACGGGTCGCCAAGGGGGATCTGGTGGTGAGCATCCCGGTACAGGGCAAGGATGAGCTGGGAGTGGTCGCCCGCTGCACCAACCAGAGTCTCGATGCCATCCGTCACGCCCTGCTAGAGGCCAGCCAGGGGGCCCGCAACGTGGCGGATGC
This sequence comes from Aeromonas sp. R2-4, assembly GCF_040908365.1. NCBI lineage: Bacteria > Pseudomonadati > Pseudomonadota > Gammaproteobacteria > Aeromonadales > Aeromonadaceae > Aeromonas > Aeromonas sp. R2-4. The sequence continues at coordinate 40,580 of NZ_JBFODO010000055.1, read as the reverse complement.
CGCCCTGCGCATCGCCGCCTCTGCCGAGCAGACCAATCAGGCGGTCACCAGCCAGCGGGATCAGCTGGCCCAGCTCGCTACCGCCATGAACGAGATGAGCGCCACCATCTCCGATGTGGCCGGGCACGCCGAAAATACCGCGCGGGATACCCAGGACGCGACCGGTGAAGCTGGCCTCGGCAACCGCGACGTTCACGCCAGCGTGCACGGCATCAAGGCGCTGGCCACCGAGGTGGAGCAGGCCACCCAGCAGGTCAACCAGCTTAAAGAGGGAGTGATGCAGATCAGCGAAGTGACCGCCGTCATCAGCGCCATTTCGGAGCAGACCAACCTGCTGGCCCTCAACGCCGCCATCGAAGCAGCCCGTGCCGGTGAGCAGGGCCGCGGTTTTGCCGTAGTGGCCGACGAGGTGCGCCAGCTGGCCAGCCGCACTCGCCAATCCACCGAAGAGATCCAGAGCACCATTGCCCAGCTGCAGCAACGGGCCGTCACCGCCGCCAACGCCATGGATACCAGCCGCAAACTGGCAGAGAGCAGCGTCAACCAGTCCCAGCAGGCGGGGCAGGATCTCACCCTGATCGTCAACCACATCCAGCATGTAAGCGACATGGCCACCCAGATCGCTACCGCCGCCGAGCAGCAGAGCATGGTGGCCGAGGATATGAACCGCAACGTCAGCGGCATCAACGACTCGGCGCTGGAGATGTCCCAGTCCGCCTCGCAACTGGCGCAGGAGAGCGAGCTGCTGGCCGGTCTCTCCCGCAGCCTGGATGAGCGGCTTGCGGTGTTCAAACTGGGCAAAGAGTCCTCCACTGCACCAATGATGGCTCCCGTGTCTCCCCCCTCCGGAGAGCAGCGCGCCCGTCATTGATGGCGTCAATCCGTGTCGCCTTGTCACCCGACCTGCCAGCCAAGCTGGCAGGTTTTTTTTACGCCAACAACACGCAGTCAGCATGCATCTTATCGGCATATTCAACGTTAATCGGCGCCATTCACAGATAAGAGAGCAATTTAAAAACAGTCAGTTAGAATGATTTGCGCGCCATGGGATGATGCATTTAAACATTTAACTTCAAATAATTAATCAATGCAGTGCACAATGCTGATGGCCGAACATTTGGCCCATAACTAACCATCTAGTCATTTGGCAAACTGACCGAAAGGTCGGGACGCAAAGCCTCCGGTCTACAGACGTTTTGTCCAGGATAGCGGGGTTGCCACACGCAAGTGTGCATCAGGGAACTCCCCGGCCAACTGACTGCCCACATCTATCGAAAAGAGGAATGTATGGCAGCAAAAATCCAACTCAATCACATCGCGGCGATGCTGGCCCTGCTGGCCAGCGGCAGCGCCCTGGCGCATGGTTACATCAGCCAGCCAGAGAGTCGCAACTACCTGTGCAAAACCGGTGGCAACAGCCAGTGTGGCGGCGTGCAGTGGGAGCCACAGAGCGTGGAGGGGCCATCAGGCTTCCCGCAGAGCGGCCCACAGGATGGTCAAATCGCCTCGGCGGGTAGCCCGCGCTGGAGCGAGCTGAACATCCAGACCAGCGACCGCTGGACCAAGCGTGAAGTACAGCCCGGCCCCTTCGCCATCAGCTGGATCTTCACTGCCAACCACGTCACCCGCAACTGGCGCTACTACCTCACCAAGCAGGACTGGAATCCCAACCAGCCGCTCACCCGCGCCTCGTTCGACCTGATCCCCTTCTGCGTCATCGACGGCAACATGGTGCAGCCGCCCAAGCAGGTGACCCACAACTGTGTCTTGCCGGATCGCACCGGTTATCAAGTGATCCTCGGCGTGTGGGAAGTGGGCGACACCAGCAACAGCTTCTACAACATCATCGATGCCAAGTTCAAAGATGGTAGCCAGCCGCCGCTGGAGTGGAGCCAGGCAGGCACCATCTACCCCTCCATCGACCTCGCAGTGGGTGACAAGGCGATGACCCGGGTATTCGATGCCAACGGCGAGCGCCCCGATCTGCAGACCGTGCTGACCATCACCACCGCCGAGCAGGGCCAGAAGAACAGCTGGGCTCATGCCCTCGCCAGCAAGATCAACGCCGAACAGAGCCTGATCCGCACCGGTCAGCAAGGAGCCGATGGCCAGTTCAATCCGGTCTACGGTATGAACCCCGTCTATCTGAAGCGAAACAGCGAGCTGAAGCGGGTCGAGATTGACCTGCAACAGCGGCAACCGCCGGTGGTGGACAGCATCAGCGTCAGCGGTCTGGCCAGCGACTATGTGCTGGACAACGGCAAGGCAACCCTCGATTTCACCGTCACCGCACAGGGCGATCTGGCCGTCACCAACACCCTCTATGACCACGGCGGCGTGGCCAAGGGTGAAAGCAGTGCCGACATCAAGGACAGCAGCCACACCTTCACCATGGCGCTGGAAGCTCTCAAGGCTGGTCACCACCAGCTGGTGATCAAGGCCACTCCGAAAGCGGGCGGCGAGACCATCCAGCAGACCATGGATCTGATGTTCAAGGAGCAGAGCAGCGGCGAATACGACTTCGTCTTCCCGAACTCGCTCAAATCCTATGCCGCCGGCACCAAGGTGCAGCAACCGGAAAATGGCAAGGTCTATCAGTGCAAGCCCTTCCCCTACAGCGGCTACTGCCAGCAGTGGACCACCACCGCCACCCAGTACGAGCCGGGCATCGGCTCCCACTGGCAGATGGCGTGGGATGAAGTGAAGTAACTCGCCACCGGATAGCAAAAGGGGAGCCATTGGCTCCCCTTTTGCTCTTCTCTTCCGATTCAAATCTGGAAGTCGATGGCAGGCTCGCTGCCCATGGCGCGGGCCTGAATATCCGCCAGCGCCAGCTCGGGGTTGCAGAGCTGGATAAACTGCCAGGCAAAGTTGTGCTGGAACTGCCCCTGCTTGAGGCCAATCCAGGCGGTGTGGGGGGCAAACAGATGGCTGCCGTCGAGCTGTACCAGCCCCTGATCACGCTGGGCGTCGAACGCCATATCAGCCAGTATGCCGACCCCCATCTCCAGCTCGACATAGGTCTTGATGACATCGGAGTCCTGCGCCGTCAGCAGGATCTGCGGTTCAATGCCAGCCGCAGCAAAGGCTTCATCCACCCGCACCCGCCCGGTCAACCCGGCTTGATAGGTGACGATGGGCCAGTTGGCCAGCGCCGCCAGCGTCAGATCCCGCTCACCAGCCAGCGGATGTTGCTCGGGCACCACGATATTGTGGTGCCAGCGGTAGTAGGGGAATGCCACCACCCCTTCGCTCTTGTCGAGCTGCTCGCTGCTGATGCCGATATCCACCTCGCCGGTCTGCACCAGCCGCACTATCTCCTCCGGGCTGCCCTGACGCAGCTCCAGCTGTACCAGCGGGAACTGCTCGCGAAACGCCTTCACCACTCGCGGCAGGGCATAGCGCGCCTGGGTATGGGTGGTCGCCACCAGCAAGCGGCCCGAGTCTCGATTGGCAAAGGTGCTGGCCAGTTTGCGGATGTTGTTGGCGTCATTGAGAATGCGCTCGGCAATCACCAGCAGCTCCTTGCCCGGCTCGGTCATACCGAGCAGCCGCTTGCCGTAGCGGATAAAGAGCTCGATACCGAGCTCCTCTTCCAGCTCGCGGATATGGCGACTCACCCCGGATTGCGATGTAAAAAGGGCGTTGGCCACCTCGGTCAGGTTGTAATCCCGCCGCGCTGCCTCCCGGATAATGCGTAACTGCTGAAAATTCACCTTGTCGCCTCCTGCGAAGAGTGGGTGACACAAGCTGGTCACCCCCTCATTATTGTTATTTGGCCGGATCATGCCCCGGCAGCGCGCCTGCCCCGGGTAGCCATGCCACCCGCAACACAACATCAAATCTGGTAATCGGGATAGAACTGCGCCTGTCTGGCCACCAGCCGTACCCCCTGTCCCGGAGCAAACTGCTTGGCCGCCTCCTTGCTCAGCTCCGCCTCATAGTGAGCCCCTTTGGTCTCACCGTCACCACGCAGCTCCACCCGAATGCGCGGCCCCATGGGCAGCAGACGGGTGATGGTGGCGCGGATCCCGCCCGACGCATCGGCTGGCAAGATCTCCAGTTCATGGGGGCGGACATAGGCGATGGCGGCACTGCCGTGGGCCAGATGAGAAGCCGACGGCCCGCCGAGCAGCTGCTCACCGACACCGAATCCCTGCTCCGCCACCCGACCGCGGAACTGATTCACGCTGCCAAGGAAGCTGTGGACGAAGGAGCTGGCAGGCTGGTCATAGACCTCGGCCGGGGTGCCGATCTGCTCGACCCGTCCGGCGTTCATCAGTACCACCCGATCCGCTACCTCCAGCGCCTCCTCCTGATCGTGGGTGACGAAAAGACTGGTGACGTGCAGCTCGTCGTGCAGCTCGCGCAGCCAGCGGCGCAGCTCCTTGCGCACCTGAGCATCGAGGGCGCCGAAGGGCTCGTCCAAGAGCAGTACCTTGGGCTGTACCGCCAGCGCGCGGGCCAGTGCGACCCGCTGACGCTGACCGCCGGAGAGCTGGGGCGGGTAGCGCTCGGCCACGTGGCTGAGTTGCACCAGATCCAGCAGCTCCTTGACCCGGGCACGAATGGCCGCCTCGGCCGGGCGCTCGCTGCGCGGTTTAACCCGCAGGCCAAACGCCACGTTCTCGAACACCGTCATGTGGCGAAACAGGGCATAGTGCTGGAACACGAAGCCGACGTTGCGCTCGCGCACATGGAGATCCGAGGCGTCCTCACCGCGGATGATGACGCTGCCACTGTCGGCCTGCTCCAGCCCGGCGATGATCCGCAGCAGGGTGGTCTTGCCACAGCCGGAGGGGCCGAGCAGCGCCACCAGCTCACCGTCGTGAAAGTCGAGGTTGATGTCTGCCAGCGCCGCGTACTGATTGAAATGCTTGTTGAGTTGTTGAACCTGAATGCTCATGGCTGCCTCTTTAAAACGGTGATTCAGTGAGATTTGGTGGGCTGGGCACGCAGCCGGGCCAACAGGGTTTCACCCAGCAGGGTGAAGATCCCGAACAGAGCCAAAAGGCTTGCCACTGCAAAGGCGGCGCCGGTCTGGTACTCGTTGTAGAGGATCTCGATATGCAGTGGCAGGGTATTGGTCTGGCCGCGAATATGACCGGAAACCACCGACACCGCGCCAAACTCCCCAACCGCGCGGGCGGTACAGAGCAGCAGGCCGTACATCAGGCTCCAGCGAATGCCGGGCAGGGTGACGCGCCAGAACATCTGCAGACCGCTCGCCCCCAGCATGATGGCCGCCTCCTCCTCTTCCGGGCCGCGCGCCTCCATCTGGGGCAGCAGCTCGCGCACCACGAAGGGCACGGTAATGAAGGTGGTGGCCAGGATGATCCCCGGGGTGGCGAAGATGATCTTGATGTCGTGTTCACTCAGCCAGTCACCGAACCAGCCGCGGCTGCCGAACATCAACACCAGCATCAGACCGGCGATCACCGGCGACACCGAGAAGGGCAGATCGATGATGGTGATGAGCAGCTGCCGACCGGGGAAGCGGAAACGGGCGATGGCCCAGGCCGCCGCGATCCCGAACAGCAGATTGAGGGGAACTGCGCAGAGGGTCACCAGTGCGGTCAGACCGAGGGCGCTCAGGGCATCCGGCTCGCTGATGGCGTGCCAGAAGAAGACCAGCCCAGGGCTCAGCGCCTGAATAAAGACGGTGGCCAACGGCAGCAGCAACAGGGCGGCAAACCAGCCCAAACCGACCGTGATAAGCAGCCACTTGACCCACTGGGGTTCACGGATCACGACCGGTGCCTTGCGAGCGGGGGCCATCTCCACAGGGGCCACCTCAATGGCGATAGCAGATGAACTCATATCCGGCTTCCTCCGATGCGAGACCAGCTCCAGGCCTGCAACTTGTTGATTAGCAGTAACAAAATGAACGAAATCAGCAGCATCACCACTGCGATGGCGGAGGCACCGGCGTAGTCATACTCCTCCAGGTGGCTCATGATCATCAGCGGCGCGATTTCGGAGACCATCGGCAGGTTGCCGGCGATAAAGATGACCGAACCGTACTCCCCTACCCCACGGGCAAACGCCAGCGCAAAGCCGGTGAGCAGGGCCGGGATCAGGGTCGGCCAGAGCACCCAGATAAAGGTCTGCCAGCGATCGGCGCCGAGGCTGGCAGCGGCCTCCTCCTGTTCGGTTTCAGCCTCCCGCAACACCGGCTGCAGGGTCCGCACCACAAACGGCAATCCGATAAAGGTGAGTGCGATAACGACGCCGATGGGGTTGTAGGCGAGCTGGATGCCGAGCGGCGCCAGCAACTGGCCGATCCAGCCGTTGGGGGCGAAGATGGCGCACAGGGCGATGCCGGATACAGCGGTCGGCATGGCAAATGGCAGGTCGATCAGCGCATCCACCAGACGACGACCGGGGAAGGTGTAGCGCACCAGGATCCAGGCCAGGATCAGGCCAAACAGGCTGTTGAGCAGCGCCGCGACAAAGGCCGCACCGAAGCTCAGGCGAAAGGAGGCGAGCACCCGGGGTGAACCAATCACCTGCCAGAACTCGGCGGCGGTCAGGTTGTTGATCGCAAACAGTACCAGGGCCGAGAGCGGCAACAGCACCAGCAGGCCCAGATAGAGCAGGCTGAACCCCAGGGTGGGGCCAAAACCGGGCAGGACAGAATAAGAACCAAATCGCATAACACATCCATCTGTTATGAAGAATTTTCGATATGGTGATTCTGCGCACTCCCCTCATCGGCAACAAACATCAATTGCGACTTTGCTAATCACTTTTTTGTCTAACCGCAGAGTCACAAGGCTCTTGGCGCACTCCAAATAAAAAAAGGTCTTTTATATAAATAAAAGACCTAAGAAATGGAGCAATACGGAGCGGAGCATTCAAAGAACGGGGGCATGGAGTAGCCAGCGAACAGCGCGCTCGCCAACCCTCCAACCACTTCACAGATACCTAGCGAAAGCTCAGTACGACCGGCCGGGGCGATGCGGTCTTGACCGGTGCCACTACCAGCTCACCACGGCGGTAGAGTGCCCCCAGCAAATGCAGCCCCTGATGCCAGTCCCCATGACCTGACTGGGCATTGATATGGCCCGCCTCACCGGCATCGAACAGCGGCACCTGCCACTGACGGCTCCAGTATTCGGCCCGTTCAAAGCTCATCCAGGGATCATTGCGGCTGGCCACCAGCTGGGCCGACACCTGCAGCGGCCCGGCCAAGGCCTCATCCGCAATGCCAAAACGGGCGGGATCGGCGGGCGCCACCAGAAAGATCGAGGCCACCTTCTCCGGCTGCAAGCGGGCCGCCGCAATGGCAGTCAGCGCGCCAAAAGAGTGAGCCACCAGATGGACCCGGCTGCGGCGACGTTTCAGCTTGCTCGCCAGCTTGGCACTCCAGACCCTGAGGTCCGGCTTGTCCCACGGTAGCCCGGTCATCCGCTGCCATTGGGGAAAATGATCGTGCCAGCGGCTCTGCCAGTGATCCGGCCCACTGTTGTGCAGACCGGGAACCAGGAGGATCTTGTTCATCTTGGTGCTCCTATCGGCTGGCACAGGGGCCAGTTCAAAGGGGTTATACGGAGTTACCTGCCTCAGCCACCGGGTTGGTAGATCTGGTCAAACAGACCGCCCTGGGCGAAGTGTTTCTTCTGGGCTTTCTCCCAATCCCCTTCCAGATCCTTGACGGTAAAGAAGGCAAGCTGCGGGAACTGGGCTGCCGTCTCCTTCAGGATCGCCGGGTTGCTGGGGCGATAGTGATGTTTGGTGACGATATGCTGCCCCTCGTCAGAGTAGAGATAGTCGAGATAGGCCTTGGCCACCGCTTCGGTACCGTGCTTCTTGGCCACCTTGTCCACCACCGCGACCGGCGGCTCTGCCAGAATGGAAACCGAAGGCACCACCAGCTCGAACTTGTCGCTGGCCCCCGCCTGACCAAGCACCAGCAGGGCTTCGTTCTCCCACGCCAGCAGCACGTCACCGAGACCACGCTCGGTAAAGCTGGTGGTGGCACCGCGGGCGCCTGAGTCCAGCACCTTCACGTTCTTGAAGAGATCGCCAACAAACTGCTTGGCCCCCTCTTCACTGCCGCTCTTCTTCAGGGCATAGCCCCAGGCGGCCAGATAGTTCCAGCGTGCCCCGCCGGAGGTCTTGGGGTTGGGAGTCACGATGGCAACATCCTTGCGCACCAGATCATCCCAATCCTTGATCTGCTTGGGATTGCCCTTGCGCACCAGGAAGACAATGGTGGAGGTATAGGGCGAGGCGTTGTTGCCGAGGCGACTCTGCCAGTTGGCAGCGGTCAGCCCCGCCTTGGCGATGGCGTTGACATCGTAGGCCAGCGCCAGCGATACCACGTCGGCCTCCAGCCCATCCACCACAGCACGGGCCTGCTTGCCGGAGCCACCGTGAGACTGGCTCACCACCACGTCGTCGCCGGTTTTGGCCTTCCACTCCTTTGCAAAGGCGGCGTTGTACTCCTGAAACAGCTCGCGGGTCGGATCGTAAGAGACGTTGAGCAGGCGGATCTCGGCGGCATTGGCCTGGCCAAATGCCAGCAGAGAGAGCAGGGTCAGGGCGGTCATTCGCAGTTTCATGGTGATACTCCATATCTTGTTGGGTTGAGAACAGCATGCCGTGGAGTTGTTATGCCCAGAAGAAAGAAATAACTCTTTGCTTATCTCTTTTGCTCATATCAGCTCAGCTACCCGCACCGGGAGCCAGACGCAGACTCTGTGAGCCATGCCCCTCTGTGACCTCAAGCGCTGTGCCATCATGGGAACAAGGCAGGCAGATGACGAAAAGGAAGTCGTTATGTGGATCAATGCAGAACCGGTCAACGGAGCCCTGGTCTCGCTGGCCATCGGCCTTATCATCGGGCTGGAGCGGGGCTGGCAGGTGCGCCAGCTGGGGGATAACCAGCGCATCGCCGGGATGCGGACCTACGGCCTCATCGGCCTGCTCGGCGGGGTATGCGGTTTGCTGCTGCCGACCCTGGGCCCCTGGCTGCCGCTGCTCGGCCTGCTGGCGGTGGTGATCGGCTGCGGCCTCTCGGTCTGGCTGGCCCAACGCTGGCAGGGGGAGTTCGGCCTCACCAGCTCGGTGGCTATGCTGCTCACCTATCTGCTGGGGCTGATGTCGGTACTGCTGAGCCCGAGCGAGGCGGTCGCCTGCGCTGTGTTGGCGGCCCTGCTGATGGGGCTCAAGGGCAAGATCCAGCAGGGGATGCTGTTTCTCAGCGAAACCGAATTTCACGCCACCCTGCGCTTTTTGCTCATCTCGCTGGTGCTGCTGCCGGTACTGCCCAACGAAGAGATGGGGCCACTCGACGCCTTCAACCCCTTCAAGATCTGGCTGATGGTGGTGGTTATCGCCGGCATCTCGTTTTGTGGCCACTTCGCGGTGCGGCTGCTCGGCACTCGCGCCGGGCTGGTGCTCACCAGCATACTGGCGGGATTGGCCTCCTCCACCGCCCTCACCCTGCAGTTCGCCCGTCTCAACAAGGAGCAGGGCGGGCTGGAGCGACTGCTGGCCACCGGCATCCTGCTGGCAGGGGCCACCATGTGGCTGCGGCTGCTGGTACTGGTACTGCTCATTCACAGCGAGCTGGCGATACGCCTCGTCGCCCCCCTGCTGCTGCTGGCCACCACAGTCTACGGCTTTGCCTTCTGGTTCTGGCGTCAGCGCGAGGAGCTGACTGACGGCCCGGTGCAGCCGGAAACCAGCAACCCGCTCGATCTGGCCACCGCCATCAAGTTCGGCCTGCTGCTGGCACTGATCGGCTTTATGGCCACCCTGTTGCAGAGCAAGGTGGGCAACTCCGGGGTCTACCTGCTGGCGCTGGTGTCGGGGATCACCGACGTGGACGCCATCACGCTGTCGCTCTCCCAGCTCTCCCACAAGGAGCTGGCGCTGGAGGTGGCCGCTCGCGGCATCCTGCTCGCCGGTTTGATCAACTCGCTGGTGAAGGGGTTGCTGGCCCTCGGCATCGGCGGTCGCAGTCTGGGGCTGCGGGTGTTGCTCCCCTACTTCGTCTCGGCCCTGCTGATCCTGCCCCTCGTCTGGCCCGCAGGTTGACGAGGATCACCTGCAACAAGTGACAGACTGACGGCGCCCCTGACAGTCACGTATACTGCCTGCTCTTGCAGCATGAGGAGGTAGCAATGGCGAGCGACTGGGACAAGGTACTGGCAGGCGGGGCACTGGATAGCCAGAGCGAGGAGATAGCCAACGACCGGATCCGTGGTCAGGCGCTGCTGGCCCGGCTCAATGGTTCATCGGCGGGCGATGCCTCTTTGCGCCAGCAGATCTGCCGCGAGCTCTTTGGCCACTGCCCCGACTCCTGCTGGATCAGCACGCCGTTCACCTGCGAGTTTGGCCGCAACATCCATATCGGCGAGAAGACCTTCTTCAACTTCAACGTCACCATTCTCGACGTGGGCGAAGTGCATATCGGCAGCCATGTGCTACTGGCCCCCAACGTGCAGATCTACACCGCCACCCACACCATGAACTATCTGGAGCGACGCAACTGGACTGCCTACAACAAGCCGGTGCGGATCGGCGATGATTGCTGGATCGGCGGCGGCGCCATCATCTGCCCCGGCGTCACCATAGGGCCGCGCTCCATCATTGGCGCCGGCGCCGTGGTGACCCGCGACATCCCGGCCGACTCGGTGGCAGTGGGCAATCCGGCCAAGGTGATCCGCAAACTCAAGCAGGATGAGGAGCGCTGCTGGGAGCTGGCCCAGTGATGGCGCTGGCGCTGCTGCCGCTGGGCTGGACCCTCTGGCTCGGCCTCGGCGAGCAGCAGTGGTGGCCGCTGGCCGTGTTGCTCACCATGAGCCTGCTCACGGTGGCCGCCTACGCCTGGGACAAGCGGCAGGCGGTACGGGGTGAATGGCGCATTCCCGAATCCCGCCTTCACCTGCTGGAGCTGTGCGGTGGCTGGCCGGGCGCTCTGGTGGCCCGCCAGTGGCTGCGCCACAAGACCCAGAAGCGCAGCTACCGGCTGGTCTTCTGGTTTATCGTGCTGCTGCACCTCACCCTGTGGGCGCTCTGGGTCGGTCGGCCACTCTGGCAGCAATAGCCAACTGCATCACAAAGGCGAAACGGGCCCCATTGCGGCCAATTGGCGGCTATGAGAAAACAGAACAGATCCCATCAGCGTTATCGCCGTTTATAGACGACAAGGAGTCGTGACATGACCATGTGGACAGGCATAGTCCTGATCGTATTTATCAGCGTATTGTTCGGATATCTCGGCAAACGGGCTCGCTACCAGATGGGGGATGCCCGCATCACCGATCGCCTCGGCAAGCAGGATATGATCATAAGAGAGCTACAGGAGCGGGTCGCCAATCTGGAGGCGATCGTCATCGAAGAGGAGAAACGGCGCCCGTTTCGGGAGCTGTGATTTTTCGCCATCAGGCGTCAGATAACCAAAATTCAAATCAAAGAAAGAGGGCTGCATGATGCAGCCCTCTCTCGTGTCAGCAGATTCAGATTGCCAGCGGCAGCAACTCGGCATAGTCGCGGATCGCCGGAAAAGCGGTGATGCTCTGCTCCGGCTTGCAGCTGTCCGGATTCTGGATCGCCAGCTGGTAGCCGATGCCATAGTCGGCGGCGGCCCGCAGGATCCGCTCGCTGTCATCCACAAACAGGGTGCGGGCCGGATCGAACGCCAGCCGCTGTGCCAGTGCCTGCCAGCAGTGTTGGCTCTCCTTCGACCAGCCCAGCTCGTGGGTACTCACCATCAGATCCAGATGGTCGCTCAGCCCCAGCTGCGCATCCTTCACCGACAGACTGGCGGGGTGGGCATTGGTGAAAAGCACCAGCTGCTTGCCCGCGGCGCGCAGCGCGGCCAGAAAGTAGATGGCGTGGGGACGCCACTGGATCTTCGCCAGCAGCTCCTGCTTGAGGGCGCGAATATCGAGTCCCAGGGTCTCGCTCCAGTAATCCACGCAGTACCAGTTGAGGGTGCCGTTGACGGCGTGATAGTGGACATCGATCTGCGCTTTGGCTTCATCCAGCGGCAGACCGAGCCGCTCGGCGTAACGCTCCGGCACCAGCTGCTGCCAGAGGTGATTGTCAAAATGCAGATCGATCAGGGTGCCATCCATATCGAGCAAGACGGTATCAATCTGGTGCCAGGGCAAGGTGGTGGAGCGGGAGTGTGGCATCGGGCCTCTTGATCGCGGATCTCGGAAAACGGGGCGGCAGTATAACGGATTTTTCCTCCCCCTTTGTCATCCCTGGCCCGTGGTGTTCGGTGTGAGAGTCGTTTACTCTTGAAGCACGATTTTTTAACGAGCAGCCAGCGTCCGATGAGCGACCCCCACAAGAGCAAACCCGAGCACATCTCAGCCGACCAACTGGATCACCCCAAGAGCAAGCCGGAGATCCTCAAGGCCGATATCGTAGCCGAGAGCCGACTGTTCAAGGTGGAATCGCTACACCTAAAATTCTCCAACGGCGAAGAGCGAGTCTACGAGCGGATGCGCGGCGGCAACCGGGGCGCCGTCATGGTGGTACCGCTGTTCGATGCCCACACCCTGCTGCTGGTGCGCGAATATGCCGCGGGCACCCACTCCTACGAGCTGGGCTTTCCCAAGGGGCTGATCGACCCCGGTGAAGATGCCTTCGAGGCGGGCAACCGGGAGCTGATGGAGGAGGCGGGCTTTGGCGCCAGCAGCCTAACCCTGCTCAAACAGGTGTCGCTGGCGCCGGGTTACTTCTCCAGCCGGATGGACATTTTACTGGCACGGGATCTCTTCCCCGAGCAGCGGATCGGCGACGAGCCTGAACCCCTCGAGGTGATCCCCTGGCCCCTCAACCGGATCGACGAATTGCTGGCGCGACCCGACTTCACCGAGTCGCGCAGCATCAGTGCCCTGCTCTTGGCCCAGAAGTGGCTGGCGGAGCAGGCAGAGTAGCCCGCAGACGGGCAGTTAACAGACAGAGGATAACGAGATGCAGGAGTTGTTGGCCTGGGTGCCGGGGGTCAAGGAGATTGCCCGCGAAGCCGGAAGGATCCTTCACGACATCTATCACGGCGGTCAGTTCGAGCGTCAGCTGAAGGAGGATGCGACCCCGGTCACCAGTGCCGATCTTGCTGCCGATGCCTACCTCAAACAGGCGCTCTCGGCGCTCACCCCCCATGTGCCGGTGCTGACCGAAGAGGCGGCCGACATCCCCTTCAGCCAACGATCCAACTGGCGGCAGTACTGGCTGGTGGATCCCCTCGACGGCACTGGCGAATTTATTGCGGGCAGCGGCGATTTCGCCACCCTGATCGCCCTGGTGCGGGACAATGTGCCGGTGCTCGGGGTCATCTACGCCCCCGAGTCCAACGTGCTCTACTGGGCGGTGCGCGGCTACGGCGCCTTCAAGGAGGTGAATGGCGAGGTACTGCCCATCAGCGCCATGCACCACGAGCATGACCAGCCTGACTCGCTGGTGGTGGCCATCAGCCGTCGCCAGAAGCTGGAGAACCTCACCCGCCGCCTCAACCCGGCCATCAACTACGAGCTGATCCCGCTTGGTTCCAGCTCCCTCAAATCCTGCCTGGTGGCGGAAGGGGCAGCCGATTGCTACGTAAGGCTCGGCCCCACCGGCGAGTGGGACACCGCCGCCGCCCAGTGCATCGTCGAGGCAGCCGGTGGCCGCATCCTCAGCCTGGCGTTGCAGCCACTCAGCTACAACGAAACCGAGTCGCTGGAGAACCCTGACTTTATCGTGATGGGGGATCCGGATCTCGCCTGGGGCAACATTCTTGCCCACTAGACGAGTAGCGATATCATCACTCCAGACATGCAGGCGGCCCGATGGCCGCCTGCTTTTTCAGGGAAGTTGCCCCGGGTGATGGCCGGTGTGATCCGCTGGTCAAGGCGCTCTTGAACAGCGTGATACGCTGGCAAAGCGGCAAAATGATAGTGAAACATCACAATCGGTCGGCGAGAAATGGTGCGATTTTTCACGTAATTCTGAAAACACCTGGTTAGCCAAAATAAAAAAATGATAGTAGATCAAATTTTGGTTTTATATTTCACAAAAATCACCAATATCAGTTTTGTTTCATTCTGCGATCCAGATTCCATTCCCAATCTCGCTGGCTAAACCCCGCAATGGCAGTGATATGTTTCAGTCTCGCTTTTTGAGAATTAAATCCCGATAAACCACAATGAACTCAGATTAAAACACTAACAAAAAGTGAATTAGTAATGAGTTTATCTGTAGAGGCTACCAAGGAGCTATCCGGTTCCTGCTCCACCACTGCCAGCATCACCCGCTGGCGCCGTCACGACACCCACTGGGTTATCAGCCTGTTTGGCACCGCCGTTGGCGCCGGCATCCTGTTCCTGCCCATCAATCTGGGTCTGGGCGGCATCTGGCCTCTCGTCATCGTCGCGGTACTGGCAGGCCCCATGACCTTCCTCGCCCACCGCGGGCTGGCGCGCTTCGTGCTCTCCTCGTCACGCCCCCACGCCGACTTCACCGAAGTGGCGGAGGAGCACTTCGGCAAGATGGCCGGTCGCCTTATCTCGGCGCTCTACTTCCTCTCCATCTTCCCGATCCTGCTCATCTACGGGGTCGGGCTGACCAACACGGTGGAGAGCTTTATGGTCAACCAGCTCGGCATGGCAACCCCGGATCGGGTGATGCTCTCAGGTGTGATGGTGTTTGCCATGATCGCCGTGATGCTGGCGGGTGAGAAGGCGATGCTGCGCGCCTTCGCCTTTATGGTCTATCCGCTGGCGGCCATTCTGGCGGCGCTCTCCTGCTACCTGATCCCTCAGTGGCAATGGCCGGAAGTGACCGCGTTTGAAGGGGTCAGCTTCCTCAACACCGTCTGGCTGGCGCTGCCGGTCACCGTGTTCGCCTTCAGCCACGCCGCAGCCATCTCCGGCTTTGCCAACGTGCAGCGTCGTGAATATGGCGAGCAGGCGGAAGCCAAGAGCGGCCTGATCCTGCGCAACACCACAGTAATGCTGGTGGGCTTCGTGCTGTTCTTCGTCTTCTCCTGCGTGCTGAGCCTCTCGCCAGCCCAGCTGGCCGAAGCCAAAGCCCAGAACGTCTCTGTGCTCTCCTATCTCGCCAACATCACCGACAACCCGGTGATCGTGACTCTGGGGCCGCTCATTGCCTTTATCGCCATCAGCTCCTCCTTCCTCGGCCACTTCCTCGGTGCCCGCGAAAGCCTGAAAAGCCTGATCGCCAAGCCCACCGGCCTGCCGCTGGCCAAGGCGGACAAAGTCGGTATCGCCCTGATGTTCTTCTCTATCTGGGGTGCCGCCGTCATCAACCCGGGCATTCTGGGGCTGATGGAGACCCTCTCCGGCCCGGTCATCGCCATGATCCTGTTTATCATGCCGGTGATTGCAATCTACAAGGTGGAGGCGCTGGCCCGCTTCCGTCACGGCTGGACCAACGGCTTTATCCTGCTAACCGGTTCGCTGGCGGTATCGGCGCTGATCTTCAGCCTGTTGAAGTAACGACTCGCAGCAGATAACAAAAAGAGAGGCGACCCC
>NZ_JBFODO010000055.1:0-24739 GCF_040908365.1 Aeromonas sp. R2-4 | reverse complement strand
GACCCCGGGGTCGCCTCTCTTGTCTCTGTTCGGGTGTGAACTCAGCCCAGCTTGGCGCCGTTCTCCACCGCTTGCTCGGGGATAGCCATCACTACGGCGCCATCCGGCCGGTAGAAACCGGTCAGCAGAAATTCAGACTGAAACGGCCCTATCTGTTTGGTCGGGAAGTTGACTACGGCGATGATCTGGCGGCCCACCAGCTGCTCTGGCTGGTAGAGGGCGGTGATCTGGGCACTGCTCTTTCGTATCCCCAGTTCGGGGCCAAAATCCGCCCACACCTTGTAGGCCGGTTTGCGCGCCTCGGGGAACGGCTCGACCCGCACCAGGGTGCCCACCCGGAGCTCCACCACCTCGAAATCCTGCCAGCTAATCGTCTCCATTTCGGCTCCTGTTTATCGTGCACCTTGCATGACCCGCAGCATGGCCCAAATAGAGCATCCCGTCTTCGGCGATCAGCCGTTTCGTTGCGGCAGGCGGCCGTTTTGCTGGCGCCAGAGGGACGGAGTGAGCCCGGTCTCACTCAGGAAGCGCTCGCCGAAGGCCCCCTGATTCTGGTAGCCGCAGCGGCTGGCAATCTCGCCAACGGGCAGCTGCGTGCCGGCAAGCAGGGTGCGCGCCAGCGCCATGCGCCGACTGCGAATGTAGTGGGAGACGCTCACCCCCAGTTGTTGGCGAAAGGCGAGCTTGAACTGGCTCTGGCCAAGGCAGGCGATGGCGGCGAGTTGCTGATTGGTCAGCGGGGCGGCGAGATTGGCCTCGATATGGCGCTGCACCTTGAGGATGCGAGCGGCAAGACGCGGGGTGGCTGCGCTCTGCATCCCCTGCCCTTCCGCCAGCAGGGAGAGCCACACCTGCTCCATGCCCGCCACCTGCCGCCCCTCGGCCACCATGCGGTGCAGAAAAGCGAGGTAGTGACGCTGGGGTTCATCCAGCTCGATAAAGGGGCGGGCCGCCAGATCGCCGGGCAGCGAGTCGCTCTCCTGCACCAGAAACGAAAGCGCCGGATCGGCGGCATAATCGTGCCGCTCGCCGGGAGCGATGATGCAGGCAGAACCGGGGGCAAGCCGGCGCCCCCGGCCCTGCACCTCAATCTCGAGGGGGCCGTCGAGGGGGATCACCAGCTGGGCAAAGTCGTGACTATGGCTGCAGACGTGGTGGTGATAGTGGCGCAGGCTGAATCGGGACATGGCAGATAGCAATGACGCGGCCAGGGCCGCGTCATCAGGGGTTATTCCTTGTCGAAATCTTCGATCTCTTTGCCCAGCGCTTCCATGATGGCGCGCGCTTCGGCCGGGACGCTGTCCGGTTGATCCTTGCGCAAATCTTCGTCGCAAGGGAGCGGCTGGCCGGTGAAAGCGTGCAGGAAGGCTTCACAGAGCAGCTCGCTGTTGGTCGCATGACGCAGGTTGTTCACCTGACGGCGGGTGCGCTCATCGGTCAACACTTTCAACACCTTGAGCGGGATCGAGACGGTAATCTTCTTGACCTGTTCGCTCTTCTTACCGTGTTCCGCGTAGGGGCTGACGTAGTCGCCGTTCCACTCTGTTCCCATGACTCACCTGTTCTCATTTAGCCGTGAGCGCGGATTTTAACCCTTAAGGAAATTAATGGCAATCCAACAGCAAAGCCATTTAGACGTCTAGAAGTGTTGACGGCTTTTTTAAGCTGGCGTAGTGTGGTTGACCATGAGCCCGCAATGGCGGGATGGCGCGTGGCAGCATGATGCCGGCGTGTAAAGAGACATCAAGGAGAGTGATATGACCCACAAGGCCACCCTGGCAGTTCGCACCGGGATTGAGACAGACCAGCAACACGGTGCAGTGGTGCCCCCCATCTACCTCTCCAGCAACTACACCTTTGCCGACTTTGGCGAACCCCGTCAATACGATTATGCCCGCTCCGGCAATCCGACCCGCACCAATCTGGCGGACGCGCTGGCGGCGCTGGAAGGGGGCGCTGGCGCCGTGGTCACCGGCACCGGCATGGGGGCCGTCCATCTGGTCACCACTGCACTGCTCAAGGCGGGGGATCTGCTGCTCGCCCCCCACGACTGCTACGGCGGCACCTGGCGTCTGTTTGAGTATCTGGCGGCCAAGGGCCACTACCGGGTGCAGTTTGTCGATCAGGGTGACGAGGCCGCACTGGCCGCCGCACTGGCGCAAAAGCCTGCGCTGGTATGGGTCGAGACCCCCTCCAACCCGCTGCTGCGGGTGGTGGATATCAGCGCCATTGCCAGCGCCGCCCACGAGGTGGGTGCACAGGTGGTGGTGGACAACACCTTCCTCTCCCCCCTGCTGCAACAGCCGCTCGCACTTGGTGCCGACGTGGTGGTGCACTCCACCACCAAGTACATCAACGGTCACTCCGACGTGGTGGGCGGAGTGGCGATTGCCAAGGAGGCAGCACTGGCCGAGTCGCTGGTGTGGTGGGCCAACTGTCTGGGGCTCACCTCCGGGGCGTTCGACTCCTACCTCACCCTGCGCGGCCTGCGCACTCTGGCGCCCAGATTGCGCACCCATCAGGAGAACACCGACCGCATCCTCGCCTTCCTGCAACAGCAGCCGCTGGTGAAACGCATCTATCACCCCAGCCTGTCGAGCCATCCGGGCCACGATATTGCGCGCCGTCAACAGTCCGGCTTCGGCGCCATGCTAAGTTTTGAACTCGATTGCAGCGAGGCGGGCATTCGCGCCTTCCTCGCGGCCCTCACCCTCTTCTCGGTGGCCGAGTCCCTCGGCGGGGTGGAGAGTCTGGTGGCCCATCCGGCCAGCATGACCCACAGGGCCATGACCCCGGCGGCGCAGCAGGCAGCAGGCATCAGCGCCCAGCTGCTGCGGTTGTCGGTCGGTATTGAACACGGTGAAGACCTGGTGGCCGATCTGGCTCAGGCTTTTGAACAGGCGCAGCAGGCAGAACAGGTAGCGAAGTAATGGAACAGCAGCAACAAGGAGAGATCGCGGTGGCCACAGAAGCAGGATTGAAGCGACGTCACGTCCACAAATTTGGTGGCAGCAGTCTGGCGGATCCGGTCTGTTATCGCCGGGTCGCCAGTATCGTTGAACAACAGGTGGGCGGGGATGAACTGATCGTGGTCTCCGCCGCCGGCAAGACCACCAACCGGCTGATCCAGCTGGTGGAGCTGGCCGAAGCGGGGGACGAAGCCGCCGGTGAAGCCATCTCGGCCCTGCAGGCCTATCAGCAGAGCCTGATCGACGGCCTGCTGGAGGGTGAACTGCAGCGCGATCTGAGCAAGCAGCTGGCCGACGACATGCAGCTGATAGCCAAAACGCTGGAGGGGCAGTTTGACCGCTTCGCCCGCAACGGCTTGCTCGCCTTTGGCGAAGTGTGGTCGGCGCGCCTGCTGGCGGCCCTGCTCACCAGCCGAGGCGACAACGCTATCTGGCTCGATGCCCGCAGTTTCCTGCGCGCCGAGGATGGCGCTCTGGTCAAGGTAGATACCGCCCTCTCCAGCGAACTGCTCAAGGCGCGACTGGCGGAGCATGCCGGTCGCATCGTGGTAACCGGCTTTATCGCCGCCGACATGGAGGGGCGCTCCCTGCTGCTCGGTCGCAATGGATCCGACTACAGCGCCAGCCTGTTGGCGCTGCTGGCGGACGGCGAATCCACCACCATCTGGAGCGACGTGGCCGGGGTCTACAGCGCCGACCCGCGTCGGGTGAAAGAAGCGCGTCTGCTGGAGCGCCTGAGCCTCGCGGAAGCCAACGAGCTGGCCCGTCTTGGCTCCTCGGTGCTGCACTCGCGCACCTTGCAACCGGTGGCCGACAGCCGCCAGCGCCTCACTTTGCGCTGCAGCTACAACCCGGACGAGGGCTGCACCCATATCCTGCGCCGCGCCCCCCGCTCCGGTGGCGCCCGCATCGTCTCCTCGGTGGATCAGATCGCCCTCATCGAGCTGAAGGTGCTGCCGCAGACCAACTATGAGCAGACGGTGGCCACCATCGAGGCCCATCTGGCCCGTCACCGCCTCAACCCGCTCACCCTGCAGCGCCAGCCGGATCGCCGGATCCTGCGCCTCGCCTACACCCTCGAGGTGGCACAAGGCGCCTTCGAGCTGCTGCGCGACTTCCAGCTGCAAGGGAGCTTCACTGGCCTCATCCAGAAAGAGGGGTACAGTCTGGTGGCGCTGGTCGGTGCCGGGGTCACCGACAACGCGGAGCAGTGTCACCGCTTCTATCAGCTGCTGGCAGATCAACCGCTGGAGTTCGTACAGGTGGCCCGAGATGGCCTGAGTCTGGTGGCCGTGCTGCGTCAGGTAGTGCTGGAGCCGCTGCTCATCGCCCTGCACAGCGCCCTGTTCAGCCGCCCGACCCGGGTCGGACTGGTGGTATTCGGCAAGGGCAATATCGGCGGCCACTGGCTCAGCCTCTACGCCCGTGAAAAGGCACGGCTGGAACATGAGCTCAATCTGGCGCTCACCCTCTACGGGGTATTCAGCTCGGAAGGGGGCCTGCTCGATGAAGAGGGGCTCAACCCCCTCAAGGTACAGGACAACTTCAACCCCAAACCGCTGATCTGGCCGGAGTTGCTCTCCCAGCTTGAGCAGCACGGCTTCGATGCGCTGATTGCGCTGGACATGACCGCCAGCGAAACGGTGAGCCGCTACTATCCGGATTTTGCCCAGCTCGGCATTCATATCATCGCCGCCAACAAGTTTGCCGGTGCCGCCGACAGCGAGTTCTACCAGCGCATCAAACAGACCTGCCGTGACCATCAGGTGCAGTGGCGCTACAACGCCACCGTGGGCGCCGGGCTGCCAATCCAGTCCAGCATCCAGATGCTGCGCCAGAGCGGCGACCGCATTCAGGGGGTCTCCGGCATCTTCTCCGGCACCCTCTCCTGGCTGTTCCAGCAGTATGACGGCACCCGCCCCTTCTCCGAGCTGGTGGACGAGGCGTGGCAGCACGGTCTGACCGAACCGGATCCCCGCGAAGATCTCTCCGGTCAGGATGTGCGGCGCAAGCTGCTTATTCTGGCGCGGGAAGCGGGCTTCGAGCTCGACTCCGCCGATATCGAGCTGGAGAATCTGGTGCCCGTCACGCTGCGCAAGGTGACCGCCGATCAGTTCATGGACAGACTGAAAGAGCTGGATGGCCCGATCCAGACCGCCTTCGAAGGGGCCAAGCGCCTCGGCAAGGTACTGCGCTACGTGGCCCGCTTCGAGCATGACGGCAAGGCGCGGGTCGGACTGGAGGCGCTGGAGCCCCACCACCCGTTTGCCAACCTCTTGCCGTGCGACAACATCTTCGCCATCGAGAGCGACAGCTATCGCACCAACCCGCTGGTGATCCAGGGGCCGGGGGCAGGTCGGGAAGTGACCGCCGCCGCTATCCAGTACGATCTGTGGCAGATCTGCGCCAGCCTCTAAGGCAGATTGCAAAGGGAGCAGCACCGCTCTCCCGCGCACAATAAAAAAGCCCGAGTCGATGACTCGGGCTTTTTGCTGAATGCCGCTTCGATTAGGAGAAGCAGGCCTGCAGCACGTAGAAGATGGCGATAGCCAGAATGGCACCGGCAGGCAGGGTGATGATCCAGGAGACCACGATGTTGCGCAGTACCCCCAGGTTCAGCGCCGCAATGCCGCGCGCCAGACCGACCCCCATCACAGCACCAACCAGGGTCTGGGTGGTGGAGATGGGCAGACCGGTGCCGGAGGCAATCACTACGGTCGCGGCAGTCGCCAGCTGGGCAGCAAAACCACGGCTCGGGGTCAGGTGAGTGATGCCGGTACCGACCGTCGCCATCACCTTCTCGCCCATGGTCGCCAGACCGATCACGATACCGATACCGCCAAGGGGCAGGATCCACCAGGCGATGGCAGCCTGACTGGAAATCTCGCCACCGGAAGCCACGATAGAGGCCACCGCAGAGAGCGGGCCAATAGCGTTGGCCACGTCGTTGGAGCCGTGGGCAAAGGCCATGGCACAGGCAGTGATCACCATCAGGATGCCGAACACCTTCTCCACGTTGGCGAAGTGCATCTTGCTGTCATCCTGCGGGTTGTACTTCTGACCGCGAATGTAGATCCAGCCGGCAAACGCCACTGCGATGGAGATGGCGATGGAAAGCAGAATGCCCTCGCCATCGCTCAGGTGCAGACCGACGTGGGTCAGCCCCTTCTTGATGGTCACCAGACAGATCACCAGCGCAGTCAGGAACATGTAGAACGGCACATAGCGCTTGGCGTTGTTCAGGGGATCATCGGTGTTGAAGATAAGCTTCTGCACGCTGATGAACATGAAGTAGGCGATCACACCTGAGATGGCCGGGGTGATGACCCAGGAGCCGACGATGCCGCCAAACTTGCTCCACTGCACCGCTTCCGGGCCAATGCTCACCACAGCGAAACCGACGATGGCGCCGATGATGGAGTGAGTGGTCGAGACAGGCCAGCCGAAGTAGGAGGCGAGGATCAACCAGGCGCCTGCCGCCAGCAGGGAGGCGATCATGCCGAGCACCAGCAGGTCCGGGCTATCGACAAACGCATTGCTGTCGATGATGCCGTTACGGATGGTGGCCGTCACTTCGCCACCGGCCAGATAGGCGCCGGCAAACTCGAAGATCATGGCAATGATGATCGCCTGACGGATGGTCAGGGATTTGGTGCCGACCGATGTCCCCATGGCGTTGGCTACGTCATTCGCGCCAATGCCCCAAGCCATCAAAAAGCCGAACAAGGCCGCCACGAGCACCAGAGTGGTGCCGTAATTCGCGATAATGTCCATTAGTAGTGTTTACCCAGTCAGTCGATTACGAACGAGCCAGCATCAGTTCCAGACGGGCGCCTACGCGCTCGGCCTGATCTGCCAGGTCACCTACCCATTCGAGGATCTTGTAAAGGAACATCACATCGATCGGATTGTAATTGTGCTCAACCGCTTGCAGCTGTTGGCGCAGTCCGATCTGCATGGTGTCTGTATCGTCCTCGATCAGATCCAGCTGGTGGATCATCTCGGCAACCATTTCCACTTCCCGTCCTTTGAAGCCGGTCTCGAGCAGCTCATCGAGCTCCCCGATCGCTTTCTCGGCCTGAGCGGTCGCATCAATACAACGTTTGAGGTAAGCCATGAAATCCGTCCGCATTTCGGCGGGGAACTCCATGCGACGACCAAGCATGCGGCCGGAGATATCCTTGGCACGGTTGGCAATCTTGTCTTGCTGGGTCAACAGCTCCAGCAGGTCGGTACGTGCAACCGGCAGGAACAGGCCGCGAGGCAGTTTCAGACGGATTTCACGCTTGAGGGTATCTGCCTCTTTTTCCAGTTGGGCGATCTGCTGCCGGATCTTCTCGGCATCTTCCCAACGGTCTTCGGCAACGGCGTCAAAGAAGGGAACCAACTGCTGAGAGCACTGGTGAACCTTGACGATATGCTTCTGCAGCGGCTTGATGGGGGACTTGGCAAAAAGCCCCAAAATAGTATTTACTGGCATGGCCAAACCTGTGTCGGTGAAAAAACACTCGATACGATTTTATGAGGCGCGCATGGTAACCGAACTGCGCCCTCAATTAAACCGCGAATTAATCTAGTCGTCTCGCGGGCATTATATCCCCGCGACCCGAATCCTGCCCCCCAAAGTTGCCTGCCAGCCCGGAATGACTATGCAAACTGAGATCGAGATAAAGTTTTTTGTCGCCAGCGACATTCAACCCGAGTTATCCAACCTGCTGAATTCTCTTGAGATTAAAGAATCGTCACAACAGCAGCTCGGCAACGTCTATTTCGATACGCCGACCTTGGCTCTGCGCCAACTGGATATGGGGTTGCGCATTCGCCGCTGCGACGCCTTCGCCGAACAAACCATCAAATGCCGCGGCCAGGTGGTGGGCGGCCTGCACGCCAGACCCGAGTACAACGCCCCTGTCAGCGGCGATCTGCCGACCCTCTCGGCCTTTCCCGATGAAATTTGGCCGACCCTGACCGAGCGTGACCACATTCAGCAGCAGCTGGTCGCCCAGTTTCGCACCGACTTCCTGCGCCGCCACTGGCTGATCGTCTTCGAGGGGGCCGAGATTGAGCTGGCCTGGGATCAGGGAGAGATAGTCGGCAGTCAGGGCAACACCACCATCAACGAGCTGGAACTGGAGCTCAAATCAGGCGCTACCGCGGCGCTGTTTGCACTGGCCCGGCGCCTTGCCAGGATCGGCGGGCTGCGCCTTGGCGCCCAATCCAAGGCCCAGCGCGGCTATCGACTGGCCGGGCTCGGCAAACCGCTGGCTCTGCAGGCGCTGGTCGAACATGAAGGTATGGATGGCATAACGAGGGTAAGCGAAGGGCTGCGTCACTGGCAGCATCACGAGCAGCTCTGGCTGGAGCATCCGCAGGATGAAGATGCTCAACAGCAGGCACTCGCGGCCCTGTGCCAGGGGATCGATCTGGTCGCCCGCAGTGCGGCCGCGCTGCCACAACCCGCACCTTGGCTGCCAGCATTGACCAACCTGCAAGCCGATCTGCAAGCCCAGTCGGGCGAGCAAAACGAGTGGCCTGCCGAACTGGCCGATCTCTTCCTCTATCCGGCGTATGTCGAGTTGCAGCTGGCCATCGCCGCATGGCTGCATCACGCAGCCTGAGTAGGGCGATATCGTAAATAAAGGCCAGAAAAGCCGAAAACAAAACGGGTGAGCCTTGGCTCACCCGTTTTGCATTACAGCAGGTTGAGCTGCTGCATGGCGCTGCGAATGCGCTCGCGGGTCGCTTCCGACAGCGGCATCACCGGCAGGCGACACTCCTCGCTGCAGAAACCGAGCAGGGAAGCGGCATATTTGGCACCGGCCGGGCTCGGCTCGGCAAACATCGCCTGATGAAGCGGAATCAGCTTGTCTTGCAGTTCGCGTGCTTCTTGCCACTTGCCCGCCAGCGTGAGGTTCTGCACCTCGGCTACCAGCTTGGGGGCCACGTTGGCAGTCACCGAGATACAGCCCTGACCGCCGCCGATGTTGTAAGCAACCGCAGTGGCATCCTCACCGGAGAGCCAGGCGAAGGGCTTTTTGATCAGCTGGCGCTCGGTCCAGGGGCGCGCCAGATCGCCGGTGGCATCTTTCACCCCGGCAATGCGCGGCAGCTCGGCCAGACGGGCCAGGGTCGCGGGCTGCACGTCGACGATGGCGCGCGGCGGGATGTTGTAGACGATGATCGGCTTGGCGGTGGCATCGTGTACCGCCTTGAAGTGGTGGTAGAGCCCCTCCTGATTGGGACGGTTGTAGTAACCTGCCACATGCAGGGTGGCATCGGCCCCCACCCGCTCGGCATGGAGGGTGTACTCGATGGCTTCGACCGGATTGTTGGAACCCGCTCCGGCAATCACCGGAATGCGACCAGCGACCTGCTTGACCACCAGCTCCACCACCCGGCAGTGCTCGTCATGGGTCAGGGTCGGACTTTCCCCCGTGGTGCCCACCGGCACAATGCCGTGAGTGCCCTGCTCGATATGCCACTCCACCAGACGCAGCAGCGCCTCTTCATCCAGCTTTCCCTGTCGAAACGGGGTGATCAACGCAACGATTGAACCTTGAAACATGGGATCTCCTTCTCCTAAATGACGCGCATATGGCAATAAAAAAACCCCGGTACGATGTGCGCAACCGGGGTTTGAAGCTTCTCAGGGATGAGAGGTTACGCGCGAACGTCGGCAGGCCCGAATTTCAGGCTTTTTTTGTGCTTTCGTTTCAACCCGTTGAACCGCATTTCGTCATCTCTGGTCAAAAAATGGTGTCTGGGCATATTTCGGGAACACGGCATAAATGTCAAGGCGAAAGGGGCTATGTATAATGGCCGCCCAAAATTGCGTGGAGAGACCCGATGAGCAGCCCTATCAGCGCCGTCAGCCAGATGCTGGAACGAAACCAAGCCCTCTTTGTCGGCAAGCGGCTACTTGTCTGTGGCGCGCTGGAGGATGACTACCCCCGCCAGCTGGCGAGCCTGGCCCGGACCCTGACCGTCTTTACCACCGATTACTGCTACTACCGCAGCCAGCAGGCCGCCCTCGGCGAGGCTATCCTGTTCGACCACCAGCTCGGTGGCGCCCCCCGCTTCGATGCCCTGTTGCTGCTGATGCCCAAGGCCAAGGCTGAGGCACAATATCTGCTGGCCATGATGACCCCCTTGCTGGAAGCGGGTGCCGATCTGTTCCTCGCCGGTGAAAACCGCGGCGGCATCAATGGCGCCGACAAGCTACTGGCCCCCTATGGCGAAAAGCCGATCAAACGTGACTCGGCGCGCCGCTGCTCGCTCTATCATGGCGAGCTGAGCAAACCGGTCGCCCCGTTCGATCTGGATAGCTGGTTTGGCCGCTACCAGTGCAAGGCCGGTGATACCGAGCTGACCGTGCTGGCACTGCCCGGCGTCTTCAGCGCCGCCGAGCTGGATCTCGGCACCCAGATGCTGCTGGCCGCCGTGCCACCGATGACGGGCGAATTGCTCGATTTCGGCTGCGGCGCCGGGGTAATTGGGTCCGTGCTGGCCAAGCGCAATCCGGATCTGCGGGTCAACATGGTGGATATCAGCGCGCTGGCGCTCGAATCGAGCCGCCGCACCCTGGCGATCAACGGTCTGCAGGGCAAGGTCACCGCTTCCGATGTCTATTCGGATATCTCCACCCGTTTCCAGCACATCGTCTCCAACCCGCCATTCCATGCGGGTCTCAAAACCTTCTATGCGGCGACCGAGCAGTTCCTGGCCAAGGCACCTGAATTTTTGCTGCCAAATGGTTCGCTGACCATTGTTGCCAACGCCTTCTTGCGCTACCAGCCTATACTGGAGACACACTTCAAACGGACTGAAGTGATCAGCAGTGATGCCAAATTCAAGGTCTATCTGAGCAAAATGTAAATAAGTGTAAGCTGCACAATAAAACAGCTAGAGAGCGCCATCCGGCATCTGATAAGGTATTAAGCACACGATAAAAACCACCCCTTTAGGGGTGTTTTTATACCGAACATTGAAAACCTTTTCATGTTGTTCATTCAGGGAGAGAAATACGATGGCAGGCATTTTGACCATGATCCTGGCTGGTGGCGAAGGTACTCGCCTGCAGCCTCTGACCACCACCCGCAGCAAGCCTTCCGTCCCCTTCGGTGGCAGCTACCGGCTGATCGACTTTGTCCTCAACAACTTCGTCAACGCCGACTTTCTGCGCATCTATGTACTGACCCAATTC
The DNA here is from genome assembly GCF_040908365.1 of Aeromonas sp. R2-4. Classification (NCBI taxonomy): domain Bacteria; kingdom Pseudomonadati; phylum Pseudomonadota; class Gammaproteobacteria; order Aeromonadales; family Aeromonadaceae; genus Aeromonas; species Aeromonas sp. R2-4. The sequence goes on along the minus strand of NZ_JBFODO010000055.1, from coordinate 13,567 downwards.
AAATCACAGTCCCTCTACCTGCACATGAAGAAGGGGTGGAATATCGTCGGCATCACCGACCGCTTTATCGATCCCATCCCGGCCCAGATGCGAATGGGCAAACGCTGGTATGACGGCACCGCCGACGCCATTTACCAAAACCTCGGCTTTATCGAGCGGGCCGAACCGGATCACGTCTGCATCTTCGGCTCCGACCACATCTACAAGATGGATGTGAGCCAGATGGTCACCTTCCACAAGCAGAAGAACGCCGCCATGACGGTCGCGGCCCTGCGCATGCCCATCGAAGAGGCGAGCGCCTTCGGGGTGATCGAGGTGGATACCGAAGGGCGGATGATCGGCTTTCAGGAAAAGCCGAAGCAGCCCAAGCACATTCCCGGCGATCCGACCCAGGCGCTGGTCTCCATGGGCAACTACATCTTCGAGACCGATGCCCTCTGCCGCGAGTTGAAGCGGGATGCCGCCGAGGAGAACTCCAGCCACGACTTTGGCAAGGATGTGATCCCGAGCCTCTACCCACGTGCCCCCGTCTATGTCTATGACTACAGCACCAACGTCATCCCCGGCGAGAAACCGCACGTCTACTGGCGGGATGTGGGCACCCTCGACTCTTATTGGCAAGCGCACATGGACCTGGTGGCCGACAATCCCCCCTTCTCCCTCTATAACCGCAAGTGGCCCCTGCACACCCACTATCCGGCACTGCCACCGGCCACCTTCATCGACAGCGACGAGTGCAAGGTGAAGATCGCCAACTCGCTGATCTCCGCCGGTTGCTTCATTCAGGGCAGCCAGATCCAGCGATCCATCCTTGGTTTCCGCTGCAATATCGGCGCGTGCAGCCATATCAGTGAATCCGTGTTGCTGGGGGATGTGAAGATTGGCGAAGGGTGCTCCATCCGGCGCGCCATCATTGATAAAAACGTTGAAATTGCGCCAGGCACCGTTATCGGTGAAAATCTGGACCACGATAGAGAGCGATTTACCGTATCCGAAGGCGGTATCGTGGTGGTACCTAAGGGAGCAAGAGTTGGCTATTAACCCACTGAAAATCCTGTTTGTTGCCTCGGAAGTTGAGGGGCTGGTCAAAACCGGGGGCCTGGCCGATGTCGCCAGAGCCCTGCCGATGTACCTGGCCCAGAAGGGACATGATGTCAGGATCATGTTGCCCTTCTACAAGACGATAAAGCGACGGGATGAGGCCAGACTGGTTGCGTCACGCTGGCTGCCAACCCACCCCGGGCTGCCGGATATCGGTTATCGCATCTACCAGATGGAGCTGGATGGCGTCTGCGTCTATCTGCTCGACTGCCCGCAATATTTCGATCGTCCCCAGCTCTACGCCGAGAACAATCAGGCCTATCCGGATAATGGCGAGCGCTTTGCCTTCTTCTCGGCCGCGGCCCTCCATGCCTGCGAGCAGCTCGGCTTTGCCCCGGATATCGCCCACTGCAATGACTGGCACACCGGCCTGCTGCCACTGCTGCTGAAAACCCGTCACGCCCACAACCCCTTCTTCCAGCAGACCCGCAGCGTGATCAGCATTCACAACGCGGCGTTTCAGGGGGTGTTTGGCCGCGAGCAGTTCTGGGCCATGCCCGAGATCGCCGACTACGAACGCCGCATCAACTACGACTACGGCCACGTCAATCTGCTCAAATGCGGGGTGCTCTACGCCGACAAGATCAATGCGGTCAGCCCCAACTATGCCCAGGAGCTGCTGACTCACCTCGGCGCCCACGGCATGGCGCATATCTTCCAGCAACGGGCGGCGGATCTCTGCGGCATCCTCAACGGCTGCGACTACAAGGACTGGGATCCTGAGTTCGACGAATTCCTGCCTGCGACCTACAGCATCGACAACATGGCTGGCAAACAGCTCTGCAAAGAGAGCCTGCAACAGGAGGCGGGGCTGGCCGTGGCGGACTTGCCCATCTACGGCATGGTTTGCCGCCTGACCGAGCAGAAGGGCGTTCCCCTGCTGCTTCCTGCGCTGGAGAAATTCCTCCACCATCAGGTACAAGTGGTGATCGTCGGCTCTGGCGATCCAGCGCTCGCCACGCAACTGCAAACCATGGCCCGGGATTATCCGGGCAAGCTCGCCTTCATCAACACCTATGACGATCGGCTGGCTCATCTGGTCGAAGCCGGTGCCGACTTCTTCCTGATGCCCTCTCTGTTCGAGCCTTGCGGCCTCAACCAGATGTACAGTCTCGCCTATGGCACCCTGCCACTGGTGCGAGCCGTGGGTGGTCTGAAAGATACCGTGGTGGATTGGGATGCGGATCCCGAGCATGCCACCGGCTTCTGCTTCAACGATCCGACTGCCGCCATCCTGCTCGATACCATGCGCCGCAGCCTGCTCTATTTCCTGCAGGACAAAGAGCGTTTTACCAAGGTGCAGCGCAATGCCATGAGCACCCGCTTCAACTGGCCTGACTCGGTCACCCAGTATGAACGGATGTATCAGAGCGCATTGGGCCGTTACTGAACGCCAAACGTCAGCTGATTGCTGAAGTTTTGTACCCTTGGCGCCACTTTGGGCGTCAACAGCGAAAAAAGTCCCCTTTGGCTGTTGACGCTCCCCCAAAACTCTATAGAATCCCCCTCCGCAGTGATGCGAAGGTGGCGGAATTGGTAGACGCGCTAGCTTCAGGTGTTAGTGTCCCACGGATGTGAGGGTTCGAGTCCCTCTCTTCGCACCAATACTGCCATGCTGATTCAGCAGCATGTAAATCCAACTAGAAAACCCGAATGTGCGAAGGTGGCGGAATTGGTAGACGCGCTAGCTTCAGGTGTTAGTGCCCCCCGGGTGTGAGGGTTCGAGTCCCTCTCTTCGCACCATGCTTCTCCAGACAGCATGTAAATCAAAACTGGTAACACAATGTGCGAAGGTGGCGGAATTGGTAGACGCGCTAGCTTCAGGTGTTAGTGTCCCACGGATGTGAGGGTTCGAGTCCCTCTCTTCGCACCATGCTTTATCCAGACAGCATGTAAATCCAGACTGGAAACCCGAATGTGCGAAGGTGGCGGAATTGGTAGACGCGCTAGCTTCAGGTGTTAGTGCCCCCCGGGTGTGAGGGTTCGAGTCCCTCTCTTCGCACCATGATTCTGACATGTAAACACAGAGCAATGCGCTCCAACCGCATTTAAAAACCAGCTGGAGAAAATCAGTGTGCGAAGGTGGCGGAATTGGTAGACGCGCTAGCTTCAGGTGTTAGTGTCCCACGGATGTGAGGGTTCGAGTCCCTCTCTTCGCACCATTCATTACGCAAAAGGCCCATCACGAAAGTGATGGGCCTTTTGTTTTTACTCCTTGTTATGGCTATGCTTTTGACGACTCACCGCTCATCGTCATGCCAAGGAACGCATATGATACTGGATACCGACATTCACAACTTTTACGAACATCTGGTGCTCAAGGAGATTGAGAAACAGGGGCTGCAGCAAAAGCTCAACAGCGATCAGATGGCCGACCTCTGCTGCCTCACCCTCAACCAGCTTCCGGCCCACTATATTCGCCACAATGTCGACATGATCTACTTCCTGACCGACGCCAAGCGCACCGAAATGGAGAAGCTGGTGGTCGAATCGCTCAAGGTGGCACAGCAGAAGATCAAGCAGGCTCCCGTCAAAAGCTCATAACCAGGGCTGCTGCCAGAGCAGGGTAACGATGCCGGTCAACCCGGCCACTGGCAGCAAGATCAAGGCGGGCCGCAATCCGGGCTCCAGCATCACCCAGGCAGCCAGCAGAAAACCTACACTCCAGGTGCCGTACTCTTTATCCTGACCCCATGCGAGTACGGCCACCGCCACCAGCAACATCATCCCCCGCAATATCCAGCGCATTATTTTCTCCCCAATCAACAATTGATAATAATTATCATCTTCATCTACTGGGGATGCAAGTGGCGTCACAGGCAAGCTTCGTATGTGACCCTTTGTGTCAACAGGCCGCTCAAAAACGGGTTATGAGATCAACTAATTTGTGATTTTTTCAATCAAATGTGCATTTTTGCCAATTTGATGGGGCTTTAACCCGCCGGGTTTGTGGTAGATTGCGGCCTCTTTTTGGGTTGCCTCCTCGGGATCGATGTATCCACAGGACGAGAGGGAGTGACCTTGGCGAGCAAGAGTTTAGGAAGTATCTATGCAAAACCAACAAAACCACATCCGACTACCGGGCATGGCACAGGTGTTTGCCTGTCTGGCCATTTTCCTGGCCCTGGCATTCTCGTTCACCAGCGTGCTCGATCTGCCGATCCAGCTGGCGTTGTTCATCGCCTGGTTCGTCATCATGGGGCTTGGCATCAAACTCGGCCACGATTACAAATCCCTGGAACAGGCAGCCGTTGACGGCGTTGCCAAGGGAATGGGGGCCATCCTGATCCTGGTCTCCGTCGGTGCCCTGGTCGGCACCTGGATTGCTGGCGGCATAGTCCCCAGCATCATCTACTTCGGCCTCAAGGTGATCCACCCGTCCATCTTCCTGCTGGCAACCCTGATCATCTGCTCCCTGACCTCGCTGGCCACCGGCACCTCCTGGGGCTCTGCCGCCACCGCCGGTATCGCCATGATGGGGATCGGCCACAGTCTCGGCGTGCCTGCGCCGCTGGTAGCCGGTGCCGTGCTCTCCGGCGTCTACTTCGGTGACAAGCTCTCTCCGCTCTCCGACTCAGTAGTGCTGGCTTCGACCATGTCCAACGTCGACGTGGTGGAGCATATCAAGGGGATGCTGCCTATCAGCCTGCTCTCCTATGTCATCACCGCCGTGCTGTTCACCGTGGTGGGTATGCAGTATTCGGGTAATGTCAGCCTGGAGCAGGTCAATCTGGTGATGGAGGCTCTCGACAACCAGTTCAATATCACCCCGCTGGCCATAGTGCCGGTGGTGCTGGTGCTGGGGCTGTTGGCCAATCGCAAGCCCGCCTTCCCGGTGATCAGCTTCGGCGCCCTGCTGGGCCTGATCTGGGCCATCGCCTTCCAGGGCATGGATCCGGTCAAGGCGATGCACTCGGCTTATAGTCCGTTTGCCATCACCTCCGGCATCGACTTTATCGACAACATTCTCGGTCGCGGCGGCATGGAGTCCATGCTGGGCTCGGTCGCGGTCATCATCTTCGGTCTCGGGTTTGGCGGCCTGCTGGAGAAGGTCGGCATTCTGGAAGTGATCGCCAGCGCCTTCGAGAAGCGCATCAACAGCGTCGGCAGCCTGACCAGCCACACCATCGGCACTGCGTTTCTGGCCAACGTGTTTGGATCGGCCATGTATGTGTCGCTGATCCTGACCCCCAAGATCATGGCCAAGAACTACGACCGACTGGGACTGGCACGCAAGAACCTCTCTCGCAACGCCGAGTTTGGCGGCACCCTCACCTGCGGCATGGTGCCCTGGAGCGACAACGGCATCTTCATGGCCGGGGTGCTGGGGGTGGCAACCCTCGACTACCTGCCTTACATGTGGCTGAGCTTCACCTGCATCATTGTGACCATCACCCTCGCCTACATGGGCAAGGCAGTGAACCGGATCCCGCTGGTCGCGGCGGCAAGCTCCCGCTAAGCCATTCTGCAAACAAAAAAGGCGCCATCGAGGCGCCTTTGTTGTTTCAGAGAAATGCTGTTTGATGGAGCACACTGAGCACCACAAACAAAAACAGCCCTCGTTGCCGAGAGCCGTTTCATCAGACCGATACGCCGATCAGATGGAGAAGCTGGAGCCACAGCCACAGGTCGTGGTGGCATTGGGGTTGGTCACGGTGAAGCGTGAACCTTCCAGACCCTCGGTGTAATCCACACTGCCGCCTACCAGATACTGCAGGCTCATGGGATCGATCACCATGGTGACGCCATTCTTCTCGACTACGGTGTCCCCGTCGTTGATCTTCTCATCAAAGGTAAAGCCATACTGGAAACCGGAGCAGCCCCCACCCGTGATGTATACCCGCAGCTTCAGCTCGGGATTCTCTTCCTCGGTGATCAGGTTCTTCACCTTGTTGGCCGCCGCATCCGTCATCTGGATGGGCAGCGGGGCTTCTGCTACTGCACTCATTACTGACCTCACAACCATTAGATCCACAAACATGGAAACCGCGAAATTATCCAATACCCGACCATTCAGTTCAAGTATTCACCACGTTTAACCGGCCGCGGGAACCGGAGCAGGCGGTGCGGCGACCAGCGGCTTGATCACCTCGCCCCACTCAACCAGCAGCTCTTGCGCCGGTTGCCTGCCATCCTTGTTGATGGTGACACGGATCCGATCCGGCACAAAGCCTTCCGGCAACTGCCAATTCCCTTCCAGCAACTGGAAATAACGCAGGGCATAACGCCACTCGCTCACCTTCATTCCGAGATCGCGACCGGTCAGCGTCTTCGGCTTGTCAGCCAGGCTCCCCTCGACCCGGATCTGCACCTGACCACGAAACAGCTCCCGCTTCTTGGCGGGCTGGGTCAGGGCGAGACGGTAGTGGTAACGACCGGGAATGCTGGTCTCCTGCAGAGTCAGGTTGTCGATCACCACCCCCACCTGTTCGCCGGTGGGGCGCATGATCCGCTCGAAAAAGGCCAGCTGGCGCTTGAGCTCCTGCACCTGCGCCTCCTGACTCTTCAGGGTGGTCTGCAACTGCTCAAAGGCCGCTTTCTGGGTCGCCAGCTGGGTATCTTTCACCCCCAATTCGGTCTTGAGCTGGCCGATGGCCTTGCCCTGACGATCCAGCGTCTCCTGCTGTACCACCAACAGACTGCTCTGGGCCAGCTCCTGACGGTTCCCGACAAAGTAACCGATGAGCCCGCCAACGGCTAACACGACCAATAACTTCAATAGATTGGACATAGCCCCTCATCCCGTTATTACGCCATTTACGGCAGCGCCTCTCCCTTCACTATACCGCCCTGACCGGGGCCAAAGGCGATAAAGGGAAAAATTAACTGGCCGTGGCGCTGCCATCACCTCGCTTTTGACGCGCAGCGAGCCGTAAAGTTCGCTCCAGGATCTGGGAATAGATGGGCCGGCCACCCAGCCACTGGGCAACCAGAGTCGCCCCGACCGTGGTAATCATCATCGGCAGGATCAGCTGATAGTTGTCGGTCATCTCGGTGACCAGCACGATACCGGTGATAGGGGCACGCACGGTGGCAGCAAACAGCGCCCCCATTCCGGCGATGGCAAAGGCGCCGGGCTCGATGCCAAGCTCCGGAAACGCCGCATGAAACAGATGGCCGAACACCACGCCAAACAGGGTGCCCAATGCCAGGGTCGGCGCAAACACCCCGCCCGGGGCACCGGAGCAGAAGCAGATGAGGGTCGCGACCAGCCGCACCGAAAAGATGAGGAACAGGGTCGCCATCGCATACTCATCCCCCATCAGATGGGGAATAAGCTCGGTGCCGCCCCCCGTCACCGCGGGAGCAAACAGCGACAGCACGCCAAACGTTCCGGCGACCAGCATGCCGATGGCCACAAAACGGTGGCGCTTGTTCTGGTGCAACGCCAGATAGCCATCCTGACAGGCCAGCACCAACTTGTTGAAGACAAAACCGAGCACCCCGAAGGTGGCTCCCATAAAAAGGAACAGCCAGAGCGCCTTGAGGGCTGGCGCATCGTAGTGAGGCAAGGTGATCACCGCCCCCTGCCCTTTCATGTTCTGCAACATCAAGGTCGCCATGATGGCGGAGATCCCCACCGCCTTGATGGCCAGAAAGGAGTAGCGAAACTGCGGTCGCATCTCCTCCATCACGAACAGGATACCTGCCAGCGGCGCATTGAAGGCTGCCGCCAGACCGCCCGCCGCACCGGCGGCCAACAGGGCGTGACCATGCTCCTTGGGCAACCGGAAGATATCCGCCACCATCTTGCCGAGGTTGCCGCCGATCTGTACCGAAGGCCCCTCCCGCCCCAGCACCATACCGGAGCTCAGGGTACAGATGCCGCCGAAGAACTTGACCGGCAACACTCGCCACCACCGCACCGGGCGCAGCTCGTCCATCGCCCCCTCGATCTCGGGAATGCCGGAGCCGCCCGCTTCCGGGGCAAAGGTATGAGTGAGGAAGTAGCCGACAAATCCCAGCAAGGCGCTGAAGCCAAAGCCAAGCAGACCGAGCTGCCACCAGGGACGGTCTGCCAGCAAGGCGATACGTTGTTCTGCCAGCCAGTGGACTCCTGATTCGAACAGGCCGCACACCAGTCCGGCCAGGGTGCCGACCAGCGCCGCTAGCAGCAGCACCAGCAAGGGCATCTTGTCTTGCCGGATAATGCGGGAAAGCGGCCCCCGCGCAGAGGTATCGGCTTCAGAGGAGAGAGCTTGTTGCGCCATCTTGTTACACCAACTTGGAAAAACCATATCGTCAGCTAGCTGAGATCAGGATCACCCGGCGCGTTGCTCGGCTGCCCAGGGCTGGGGCTTTCTGCTATAGTCGGCCCGTTAAATTTTTGTCACGGGAGCAGACCGAGAGTCCGGGTGGCGAGAGCGCAAAGCATACTCCTGATGCTCCGGCCTGCCGAGTCTCAATCGGCTGCAATCCCTTGTGTGACGACCAAAATCCCATTAAGGATGATCCATGTCAAAATCAGATCAGCTGTTTGAACAGGCCCGCCAGACCATTCCGGGCGGCGTCAACTCACCGGTCCGCGCCTTCAATGGGGTCGGCGGCACGCCCCGCTTCATCGATCACGCCGATGGCGCCTATCTCTATGATGTGGATGGTCAGGCCTACGTGGATTACATCGGCTCCTGGGGGCCCATGCTACTGGGTCACAACCACCCGGCCATCAAGGCCGCCGTCATCAAGGCGGTGGAAAAAGGGCTGAGCTACGGCGCACCGACCGAGATCGAAGTGCTGATGGCCGAGAAAGTGCGCCAGATCGTCCCCTCCATGGAGCAGGTGCGGATGGTCAACTCCGGCACCGAAGCCACCATGAGCGCCATCCGTCTGGCCCGTGGCTACACCGGCCGCGACAAGATCGTCAAATTCGAGGGCTGCTACCACGGCCACGCCGACTCCCTGCTGGTCAAAGCCGGTTCCGGCGCCCTGACCCTGGGCCAACCCAACAGCCCGGGCGTACCGGCCGATTTCGCCAAACACACCCTGACCTGCGTCTTCAACGATCTGGATTCGGTGCGTGAAGCCTTCACCCAGTACGGCAACGAGATCGCCTGTATCATCGTCGAGCCGGTCGCTGGCAACATGAACTGCATCCCGCCGGTCCCGGGCTTCCTGGAAGGGCTGCGCGCCATCTGTGACGAGTTCGGCGCTCTGCTGATCCTGGACGAGGTGATGACCGGCTTCCGCGTCTCCCTGCGCGGCGCTCAGGGCCACTACAACATCGACCCGGATCTCACCACCCTTGGCAAGATCATCGGTGCTGGCATGCCGGTGGGCGCCTTCGGCGGCAAGAAGAAGGTGATGCAGCACATCGCCCCGACTGGCCCTGTCTATCAGGCGGGTACTCTCTCCGGCAACCCAGTGGCCATGGCGGCCGGTCTGACCATGCTGGACTTGCTGCTGGAGCCGGGCCTCTATGAGCAACTGAGCGCCAAGACTGCACGGGTTGCAGAAGGGCTGAAAGCGGCCGCGGCCAAGCATGGCATTCCGCTCGCCATCAACTATGTGGGCGGCATGTTCGGCTTCTTCTTCACCGACGAACCAGAAATTACCCGCTACGAGCAGGTCACTCGCTGCGACATGGAACGCTTCAAGCGCTTCTACCACCTGATGCTGGAAGAGGGTGTCTATCTGGCACCGAGCGCCTACGAGGCGGGCTTCCTGTCGCTGGCTCATGGCGACAAGGAGATTGAACACACCCTGGCTGCCGCCGAGCGCAGCTTCGCCAAGCTGGCAGGCTAAATCGCCGCCGGTTGTCGCAAAGGGCCCGTCATGGGCCCTTTTCTATCGAAGTGCCTCCATCATCACGCAGGGCGGCAATACGCCCAGTTCTGGTGCATTCCCCCCTCGTCATCCGTCGCTTTGTCATCCTCTGGTGCAACCTGCTCCGCCATCCCTGTCATAAAGCAGGCCCACTATTTGCACATCCGCAACAGAGCCCACGTCACCGAGGTCCATATGGCAGAGATGAGCCCCATCGATGTGCTGCGGCGCTATCAGGAGTATCAGGAGGAGTTGACCCCGCTACTGCAGGGGCTGCTCAGCGCCCCCCTTGTCTCGCTCAAGGGGTATCCCTTTATCGTCAGCATTGACCATTATCAGGGGCCGATGTGCATCCAGCCTGCGGCACCGGCCGCCCATAACCGGTTGCACCTTATCGTGCAGGGGCAAGGACGGGAGATCACCGTCTGTCTGAATCAGCTGATTGGCTGGTTGATGGGGGACAGGGAGCGCCGCCGCGCCATGCCCTGGTTCAAGGCGGTCTATGTGGTGCTCAGCATGGCGCTGTTTCTCATCGTCGCCACCCTGATCTGGCACGGGCTGGAGCAGCTCTACCAGCTGTTGTGCGGCGAGCAGCAGAACCAGCTCGGCGCCTTTAGCGCCATTATCTTCCTGACGCTGGCACTGGCGGTGTTCGATCTGGGCAAGACCATTCTGGAAGAGGAGGTACTGCTGCATAAGGATATCTTCCGCCACAGCGCCATTCGCCGCACCATCACCCGCTTTATCGCCGCCATTCTGATCGCGGTCTCCATCGAGGGACTGTTGCTGCTGTTCAAGGGTTCGCTCGGCCAGAGCGAGCTGCTCTGGCCTGCGGTCGGGGTGATGGGGTGTGCGGTGGGTTTGCTGCTGGCGCTTGGCCTCTATGTCTTTCTGGGGGCCAAGGCCGAAGCGGCACTGGTACAGGCTAGCCTGCGCTCTCCACCGTCAACTGCACAGGGGAGCGACGCGTCGCCCGCCAGGAGGCGTACATGGTCCAAGAGGTATAGATGACGATAAAGGCAACCAGCCACTTCAGCATCTCCATATCCATGGATTTGACCAGCATGGCGGCCAGCACCACACCGATGGGACCGAAGATGGCTACCGCCAGCACCGCCTTGGCATCAAACGCCCCTTTGCGGATAAAGGTGCCTGCGGAGAAGACGCTAAGCACGGCGGTGGAGCCCATCATGATGGGAAATGCCGCCAGCGGGTTCATCCCCAGCAGATAAACCAGCGTCATGCAGGGGGCAAACAGGCCGATACCGACATTCATCAATACCCCGAAGATGAAGTTGCCAAGCAGGGCGATCGCCAACTTGTAGCCGCTAAGCCCCATCGCATCGCCGCCTACAGGGAAAAGCCCCAGCAGACCGGCAAAGATAAGCCCTGCGACGACCAGTAAGGAGATAGCCATCACCAACCGGATGGTCTGCCGATCAAACGAGGCCACATGACGAGCGCCCCAGGCAGCGCCCGCTGCGGCGGCCATCATCATGCTGATCAGCGTCAGCGGCTCCACTGCGACTGCGCCGACGAAGATCAGCGACTGAGTCACGGTTGGCAGCACGCACTGCCCATTTAGGGTACCCGGCAGCACCCGATCATCGATCAGCTTGAACTGCTTGTAGCAGGCGGTCTTTACCGCAAAGCTGCCCACCCCCAGGGTATCGAGGAAGTTGGCAACCCCACCGATCAACGCCACCGGCCAGAAGGGGGTCGTCTCAAAGGATCCACTCTGCTTCTTCCGCCAGCAGGCTTGTACCAGCATAAAGATGAATACGAGGCCTCCGGCTATAAAAACCAGCCGCAAAATATCAACTAACATAGGGGTTTCTCCTGCAACGGGCGGCGATTCTAAGGCAAGCAGCAGAAAAAATCTTGACCGGAATTAAGCAATGCTCACGACACGCCTCTGCGAGGCGAAATATTTATCAATAGACTCCGAACGACTCTGCTAATACTTGTTACTGAGGCCAACAGGCCGGGTCCTGAGCACGTTGTTATGGTCCTTTCGCGACGACCACTTGTGCCAAAGGACATAATAAAAAAGAGGGCCGGTAGTGATACCGACCCTCTTTCTATTTCTGACCGAGGCGCTGGGCCCTCGACCATAACAACCGCTTATTGAATGCTCTTGCCGGCGCGCACGTCCTTGATAAACCCCTTCAGGCTGGCCAAATCACGGGGGGCACCGCGCAGGATCTGATCACCGATGATGAAGGCCGGGGTACCGGAGATACCGAGCGCTTCAGCCAGCGCACGGTTGGTACCGAGGTTCTGGTCAATGCTGCCATCCTTGATCTTGGCCTCCACCTTGCTCCAGTCCACACCGGCCGCCACAGCCAACTGCTTGACCTGTGCTTCATCAGCGAGCGGGCCCTGATGGGTATAGAGCCTCTCGTGGAACGCCTGGTACTTGTCAGGCTGACCCAGTTGCACCGCCAGCGCAGCGCGGGCGGCGAAGTAGGAGGACTCGCTCAGAATGGGGAACTGCTTGTAGATGTACCGGATGTCTTTGTCTTCCGCCATCAGCTGCTTGACCAGCGGATGGGCCCGCTTGCAGTAACCGCAGTTGTAATCGAAAAACTCCACAATGGTCAGCGACGCCTTCGGATTCCCCATCTCGGGATCCTGATTGGCATAAAGCTGCTTGGAGTGAGCCTTGATCAGCGCCTTGTCACTCTCGGCCTGCTGGCTCTCCTGCTTGGCACGCAGGGCATTGGACATCTCGACCAGGATCTCGGGATTCTTGACCAGATAGTCGCGAACGATTTGCTCGACATCGCTTTTGGTCAGCTCACTTGCATGTACCGGCGTCGCCAGCAGGGTCACGCCAGCCAGCGCGCAAAACAGGGCATTTTTAATAGTCATAACGTTATCTTGCAGAGGATATGATAGAGGCCACTATAGTGGTTGAGTCTGTTTTCAAGTCAAGTTATCTGGCCAAAAAAGCGCTTGATGCGCCCTGATTGCCACTTTTTCATGTCATTTCGCGCAATTAACCAGCAATCAAACCGGACAGGGATTTACAAGCCGGATCAGCATGGTAATATTCGCCGCACTGCTGCGGAGGGGTGGCAGAGCGGCTGAATGCACCGGTCTTGAAAACCGGCGATGGGCGACCATCCGTGGGTTCAAATCCCACCTCCTCCGCCATTCATACCGAGCCCATGCAACCATGTTGCGTGGGCTTTTTATTTGCCTGCAATTTGCCACTCCTCATAGATCTCAACAACGACCCAACGCAGCGACCACGGCTCCAGCATGTTGCTACCGCCAATAACCCCTCTTCTAAATAAAGTCAGGGCCAGTTAACACAGTCATAGAAAAGCAGGGACTATGGAGCCGCGGCTTAAAAAAGAGGGGACGGCTAACTCAGGAAGCCTAGACCCAAAGCAAGAGATCATGATGTATAGGCGATCATGGGATGCACGGGATATGACGACGCCAGAGCCACCGTACAAAGCGACAGCGGTTCAGCGAAGAAGAGTACCAAGCGGAACATCAGACTATTTGTGGAACCTGAAAATAGCGACGAGTAACAATAAGAACAGAGGAGAAGAGATAAGATGGGTCAATTATCAGGTAGCGTGCTGATTTTCAGGCAATAAAAAACCCCGCTCGATGAGCGGGGTTCTTAACTTGGGTGCCTGGCAGTGTCCTACTCTCGCATGGCGAATGCCACACTACCATCGGCGCT